>CAITOD010000717.1 GCA_903893935.1 uncultured Sphingomonadales bacterium | reverse complement strand
GCACGGCAGACCTCCAAAATCATGTCTCGACAACACGATGATGGCAGAATCCTAAGGATTTGTCTGCCGTGCAACCAGCTCCATGCGCAAAATCCCGGACAGCTATGGGGTCAAGCCCGGGGTGACGAGCAGGGGATCGTTGCGTGACGGGCATCGGCATGGGCGCAGTCGCAGAGATCAGGACAACCAATTGACTTTCGCCAGACCGACACACTGATGGCCTTGCCGCTTGCCTTTACGCCCAAGCTGCTGACCGCGCTCGGCGAGGGCTATGGCGCGGCGCGGTTGCGCGCCGATCTGGTGGCGGGGCTGACAGTGGCGATTGTCGCGCTGCCGCTGTCGATGGCGCTGGGCATTGCCAGCGGGGCCTCGCCCGACAAAGGGCTGATCACTGCGATCATCGCGGGCTTCGTGATTTCGCTGCTGGGTGGCAGCCGCGTCCAGGTCGGCGGGCCGACCGGCGCATTCGTGGTGGTGATTGCCGGCGTGATCGCGCGGCATGGCTATCCCGGCCTGCTCGCGGCGACCACGATGGCGGGGGCGATCCTGATCGTGGCGGGCTATGCCGGGATCGGGCGGCTGATGCGCTATGTGCCGATGCCGGTGGTGACGGGGTTTACCGCCGGGATCGCGGTGATCATTGCATCGGGCGAAGTGGGCGATTTTCTGGGGCTGCGCGCGGGCCATGTGCCGGCTGAATTCGTGGGCAAATGGGCGGCCTATCTGGATGCGATCGGCACGCTGTCGCCGGTGACGGTGGGCGTCGGGCTTGGCACGCTGGCGATCATCCTGGGGCTGCGCTGGCTCAATCCGCGCCTGCCCGGGTATCTGATCGCGATTGTCGCGGCGGGGCTGGCGGTCGCCCTGCTGCATCTGCCGGTCGAAACCGTGGGCGAGCGCTTTCCGCATATGCCGACCAGCCTGCCGCTGCCGCAGATCCCTGCGCTCAATCTCGCGATCATGCGCGATGTGCTGCCTTCGGCGTTCACGATTGCCTTTCTCGCCGGGATCGAAGCGCTGTTGTCGGCGGTGGTGGCCGACGGCATGACCGGCTACCGGCACCGGTCGGGGCAGGAGCTGGTCGGCCAGGGCGTGGCCAATCTGGCCTCGGCGCTGTTTGGCGGACTGCCTGCAACGGGCGCGATTGCGCGCACCGCGACCAATATCCGCGCCGGCGCGCAGACGCCGGTGGCCGGCATGGCGCATGCGCTGTTCCTGCTCCTGATCCTGCTCCTGGCCGGGCAGCTGGTGGCTTATGTGCCGATGCCGGCGCTGGCTGCGATCCTGCTGATCGTCGCCTGGGGGATGAGCGAGATCGACCGCTTCCGCGCGCTGCTGCGGATGGATGCGGGCGAACGCGCGCTGCTGCTGCTGACATTTGCGCTGACGGTGTTTGTCGATCTGACCGTGGCGATCGGCGTGGGTGTCACGCTCGCCTCGCTGCTGTTCATGGCGCGCATGGCCGAAGCGACCGGCGTGCTCGATGAAGACGAGAGCCTGGAAGACCCCACGCAACGCGCCGCCCTGCCGCCGGGCGTCGAAGTGTTCCGCATCGCCGGGCCGTTGTTTTTTGGCGCGGCCAGCGAAATGGTCGAAGCGCTCGGCCGCATCGGCAGCACGCCGAGCGCGGTGATCCTGCGGCTCGACCGCGTGCCCTATATCGACAGCTCGGGCGTCCACGTGCTCGAAACGGTGGTCCGCCGCGCCCGTGCGCGCGGCGCGCGGGTGATCTTGTGCGACATGCCGCGCCCGGTGTGGGAAACTCTCGCGCGCGTGCGTCCGCGGTTTGCCGGCGCGGAGCGGGTGGGCACGCTGGCGGCAGCAATCAGCCGCGTGTCACGCAAGCGGGTAGCAGAGTAGGTGGCAGGATTGTCAGGCGACATCCTGCAAGCGGCGCACGGGCGGCTGGGCATGCTGGCGTGCGCACCAAAGATCATGATTTGCCTGCATCGCGAGCCACGCGCGCGCGGTGCTCGCACCCGCCAGTTCCAGCCTGACGGCGAGATCGGGGCTGATCGCGGCTTTGCCATTGAGCACGCGCGACAGTGCCACGCGCGACATGGCGAGCCGGCTGGCGGCTTCGGTGACCGACAGGCCAAGTGCAGCGATGACTTCATCGCGGAGCAGTTCGCCGGGGTGAGGAGGGTTGTGCATCGTCGTCATCGCCTCAATGGTAATCCTGATAATCGACCAGTTCGGCGTCGGCTCCAAGGAACCGGAACGTCACGCGCCAGTTGCCGTTGACCCACACCGACCAGTGCCCCTTCATATCCCCTTTCAGCGGGTGCAGTCGGAACGAGGGCAAGTTCATGTCAGCCGGACCCGCCGCGACATCGAGCAATCCGAGGATGTTTCGCAGTTTGCTGGCATGCGCGGCCTGTATCCCGCGTGTGGTGCCCGTGCGAAAAAAGGCCTCAAGCCCCTTGTGGCGAAAGCTCGCTATCATCAAACAATGTATCGCGTTGCGTTACGCGATGCAATGGTTTTGTGGAGGTGCCAGGCGCAACGGTCAGCCGTACTTGCCCCACACAAATTTGCTCGACAGCGCAAAGTTCCACACCGAGGCGAGCACGATGCCGGCGATCGCAGCGGTGTAGGGGTGGATGCCGACACGCACCAGCGCGGTCGAAACGCCGATATTGGCGAGCATGCCGAACGCGCAAGTGAGGAAGAATTTCAGCCAACCGCGCAAGATCGGGAACACGCCGCGCAGCCGCTTGTCGGAATACGTCAGTTCGTTGTTGAGCACGAAATTGAACGACATCGCGGTGAACGCCGCCAGCGTCTGGCCGACAATGAACGCCGCTTCTTTGGGGTAATGGCTGACCGCAAAGCGCGCGCCGAACATGTGCAGGACCACCGCCAGCACGGCCATGTGCACAACCGCGCCCATCGCCCCGACGGTGCCGAACAGCGCAAAGCGCGTGGGGATAATGCGGCCGAGCCACTTGTCGTAAAGGCCGATCAGGAATTCGAACACGACGGTCCTGTCCAGTTTGGATTCGCCGGTCATGCGCGCGGCGAAATTGAGGGGGAATTCCTTGACTCGCAAGGGTCGGTCGACGGTCGCCAGAATATCGAGCAGGATCTTGAAACCCACCCCCGACAGCCGATGCGCATCCGCGCGCAAAGTCTCTCCGTGCAGCATGAAGAAACCGCTCATCGGGTCGCTGAGGTCGACCCCGGTCACGCGACGGGCAATGGCATTGGCAAAGCCCGAAGCTTTCACGCGGTCGGGGCGGCCCCAGGCTTCGGTGCTGGCGCCTTCGGCAAAGCGCGAGGCATAAGCCACATCGTAATCACCGCTGGTAACCGCGGCATACATCCCCGGCAGCAGCGCCGGGTCGTGCTGGCCATCGGCGTCCATCACCGCCACGACCGGCGCGGCGCTGGCGCACATGCCTTCGATCGCGGCGGAAGCAAGGCCGCGGCGGCCGATGCGTTCGATCACGCGGATGCGCGGATCTTCGCGCGCCAGGCGGCGCGCTTCGTCGGCGGTGCCATCGGGGCTGTTGTCATCGACGAAGATGACTTCCCAGACAAACCCCTGAAGCGCGGCTTCGATCCGTTGGGCCATGAGCGCAATATTGCTGCGCTCGTTGTAAGTAGGGAGAACGACGGCGAGTTGAAGCATGGTCGTCGCGCTTACAGCCTTGCGATGACGGCGTCACCTGTTTCCGCAAGGCTCGCCGCACCACCAAGATCCCGTGACAGGACACCGTCGGCCAGAGTCGCCGCCACCGCCGCCTCGATGCGGTCGGCGGCGTGTGCCAGCCCCAGCGAATGACGCAGCAACATCGCTGCCGACAGGATTGTTGCCAGCGGATTGGCCACGCCCTGGCCCGCGATGTCGGGCGCCGATCCGTGGATCGGTTCGTAGAGGCCGAATGTGCCATGCGCGGTCTGGCGCGCACCGAGCGAGGCCGAAGCGAGCAGACCGATCGAGCCGACGCACATGCTGGCCTGGTCGGACAGGATATCGCCGAACAGATTGCCGGTCAGCACCACATCAAAATGCCCGGGGTTGCGCACCAGCTGCATCGCCGCGTTGTCGACATACATGTGTTCGAGCGCGACATCGGGATAGTCGCGCGCCACCGCAATCACCGTATCGCGCCACAATTGCGAGGTTTCGAGCACATTGGCCTTGTCGACCGAGCACACCCGCTTGCCGCGCCCTTGCGCGGTGCGGAACGCGACATGCGCGATCCGTTCGACTTCGGACGTGGCGTAGGACATCACATCATACCCTTCGCGTTCGCCCGCCGCATTGGTGCGAAAGCCTTTTTCGCCGAAGTAGACATCGCCGTTCAGTTCGCGCACGATCAGCAGATCGATCTTGGCGGCGATTTCCGGGCGCAGCGCCGACCGGTCTTCGAGCCCGGCGAAGACTTTGGCGGGGCGCAGATTGGCAAACAGTCCGAGCGCCTTGCGTAGCCCGAGAATGGCCTGTTCCGGGCGCAGATGGCGATCGAGCGCGTCGCATTCGGGATCGCCCACCGCGCCGAACAGGATAGCATCCGAGGCTTGCGCCAGCGCCAGCGTTGCGGGCGGCAGCGGGTGGCCATGCGCCTTGTACGCGGCGCCGCCAACCGGCGCCTCGGTCATGGCAATGCCCAGATCGAGCGCCTCGATCACGCGCACCGCCTGGCGGGTGACTTCCGGTCCGATGCCATCGCCCGGCAACACCGCTATGTTCATGAAACGCGCCTCGTTGTTCTGTCCACGGCGCCAGCCTTTGCCGTGCGGCTTACGCCGGGTCAATGCGGTGCAGACGTTCCATCAATTGCGCACGCGCGGCCATGACATTGGCGTGGGTGCGGCCGCGATCGCCGAACAGCCGCGCGGTGATCGCTGCACCCTGACGGTCGAGTCGCGCGAGCAGCTCGGGCCAGGCTTCCTCGACCGGTGCGACCGGCGCGGTGCCATAGCCGACTTCGCGCAGCAGCAGTGCTTCGTAGCCGGCGAGCACGCGCGCCCAGCCGCGCGCCGACGGCGCATGGCAGATCGCATCGAGCGCGGCGCCCAAGGCCGTGTGGATGGCGGGATAGGGCTGGCCATCGGGCAGTGTCGCGGCGGCGAGCGCAGTGACCCAGCCGATCCCTGCCGCAGGCAATGCTTCGGACAACCAGGGCGCGCGGCTGACCAGCAATTCGACACGGGCCGAAGGCAACTGGCTGCCGCCGCGCGCGCGCAGCTCGGCCATGACGGTGTTGCCCGGGATCAGCACCGGGCGCAGTTCGCGGCCGCGAGCGCCCGCCACATACGCGGCGACCAGCCCATGGTCGGCCGTCAGCAACCGCACCACCGCGCCATGTTCGCCGTGCGCACGGGTCGCACAAAGCAGGGCATCGGCGCGGATCAGCATGGCCGCGGCATAAGCCCGGATGCGCGAAGTGCCAAACCGCTGTGGGCAAAATGCGATGAAATACGCCAGGAGCGCCAAAAATCTGCGTTGGAACCGGCACCATTGTGCGATAGCTTGATGCCCATGAAGCAGCTTTTCCAGCATGCCGCGATGACGGATGGCGTGACCGTGCGGGTCGCGGTCAATTTCCTGCCCGAGCAATCGCGGGTCGAGGCGGGGAAGTGGTTCTGGGTCTATCACATCCGCATTGAAAACGGCACGTCCGACACGATCCGCCTGCTGTCGCGGCACTGGCGGATCACCGACGGGCGCGGCGTGGTCAACTTTGTCGATGGCGAAGGCGTGGTGGGCGAACAGCCGCTGCTCGAGCCGGGCCGGTCGCACGATTATGTCTCGGGCTGTCCATTGGGCACCGCGCTTGGCAGCATGGAAGGCCATTACACCATGCGTCGCGACGACGGGTCGCGCTTCGACGTCGCCATCCCGTTCTTTCCGCTCGCGGCGTCGACCGCCGAAGGATCGATCAATCCCCGCGCCCACCCCAACGATTGATATCCGGACGGGCATGAAGCGGACTCATCTGCCTTTGAACGGCTTGCGCGTGCTCGACGCGGCGGCGCGCCACCTGTCGTTTACGCGCGCCGCCGACGAACTCGCGGTGACCCCGGCTGCGGTCGGCCAGCAGATCCGCGCGCTCGAAGATCTGCTTGGCGTGATCCTGTTCCGGCGCACATCCAAGGGCCTCGAACTGACCGACGAAGCGGCCGCCGGGCTCGATGCGGTGCGCGAAGGGTTTCTGCGGTTCGAAGAAGGCGTGCAGGCGATTCGCGCCGGGCAATCGAGCCATGTCTACACGATTGCCTGCCCGCGCGATTTCTTTGCGGCGTGGCTGTCGCCGCGGCTGGCCGCATTTCGCCGCGACAACCCGCAAGTGCGCTTTGCGCTGCTCGGCGGCGATGGCGACATCGATTTTGCCGAGGCCAATCTCGACCTTGCCGTGCGCTGGAGCGACGGGCCGGGCGATCTCGAAGCGCTGGCGCTCGGTCCGCGCGGCACGCTGGTGGTGGCGGGGCACGACGTGGCCGACGATGCGGCGTGGATAACCTGGCCGGGTGAGCCGGCAACCGAAGACAGCACGCGCGACGCGCCGGTTTCGGTGGGTGATGCGGGCACCGCGATCAGCGCCGCTGCCGCCGGGCTTGGCCGCGCACGCGTGCCGCGCCTGCTGGCTGAAGCAGCGCGTGCTGCGGGGCGGGTGCGCGTGCTGTGCGAGCCCGAGCCCGGCTTGCGCGGATATTGGCTGGTAGCGCCGCTGCCGCAATGGCGGCAGAAAAAGGTCCGCGCGCTGGTCGCTGCGCTGCAAGCCGAAGCCGATTGAAAATTTCGGCAGGGTGAGACCGTTACCGGCGCGTTGACCCCTATTTAACCCCCATGTCCTAATGCGTGGTCATGGGTCGCTTGCATAACCGGACTGCACCCGCTTTTGGGCAAATTCGCTGCGCGTTGCGGCGGCTTAATCGCGCGTTCTGCCAGCGAACGTCGCCGCCGTTTATCGATGCCTATGTCGCCAGCATCGCCCAGCGCGTGCCGCTGCTTTATCTGGTGATCGGTTTTGATGTCGCGCTGCTGACTTACAGCTTTTACGGCGTGGCGCCGAACTGGGCGCTGGCGTTCGGCGCGGTGCTGGCACTGGTCGGGGCACTGCGCGGTCAGGGCTGGCGGCTGCATCGCATCCGCACCCAGCCGATTGCGGCCCGTCGCCAGGCGCTCGAGCAGATGAGCCGGGTCGGCGGGGTGTTCGGACTGGCGTTCATGCTTTGGACGGTCCTGCTCGCCTCGTACGGTTCGCTTGAACAGCGCATGCTGGTCGAATATGTGCTCGCTGTGACCGCGTTTGCCGCGATGATCGCGCTGGCGCAGGCACCGCGTACCGCGCTCAATGTGGCGATGGCATTTTCGGTGCCGACGATGGGCGTGCTGGTCGCCGCGCGCAATCTCGACGCGCTGTTGCTCGGCCTGGTGCAGCTCGTGTTCACCGCGACGATGATGATCGCGATCATCACCAGCCACCGCGATTTCGTGCGCCGCGAACTGGCCAGCCAGCGGCTAGCGCGCAAACTGGCGCGCACCGCGCGCGAATCGCGTGCCAATTACGATCGCGCGACGATCGACGACCTGACCGGCGTGCTCAACCGTCGCGCCATTCTGCAACGCCTGCGCGACGAACTGGCCAAGCCGGCGCCCGCGCGGTTCTGGCTGGCGCTGGTCGATCTCGACGGGTTCAAACATGTCAACGATACTTATGGCCATGGTGCGGGCGATGCGGTGCTGCGCGCGGTGGCCGACCGTATCAACGTGCACGCCGGGGTTGTCGCACATGGCCGGCTGGGCGGAGACGAATTTGCCATCCTGTTCGACGGGGCGCTGGACCGCACGCAGGCGCGTGCAACCTGTCGGCGCCTTTCAACGGTGGTGCGCCAGCCGATCGTGTTCAACGGCACGCGGCTCAAAGTGCTGTGCTCGATCGGTCTCTACCGGCTCGATCAGCGCGAGACGAGCGCCTGCCTGGAGCGCGCCGACGCAGCACTCTACAAAGCCAAGCAGCAGGGCGACGGCTCGGTGGTGCTGTTCGGCCCCGAAGACGAAGCCGCGCTGCGCCAGCGCGCGCTGATCACGCGGCAGTTTCACGACAGCGTGCTCGAAGAACGGTTGCGGCTGGTCTATCAGCCAGTGGTCGACTTGCGCACCGGGCGTGTGGTCGGGGCCGAGGCTTTTGCCCGCTGGTCGCCCGACGGGCGTGTGTGGCAACCGCCCGCGACTTTCATGGCCATGGCGCAAGCCACCGGGCGGATGGGCGAAGTCACCCAGGCGGTGCTGACCCGCGCGATCCAGGAATGCCGCCCGGCCGAAAACGGCCTGGCGCTTTCGGTAAATCTGAGCCCGCGCGACGTGGTGCGCGACGGGCTCGCCGATATGCTCGCCGATATCGCCGAAGCGGCCGGCGGCAATCCGACCGATCTGATTCTCGATGTGACCGAACGCGCGCTGCTCGATGATCCGCGCCGTGCCACGCGCCAGATCGAGGCCTTGCGCGCCAAAGGCTTCCGCATCGCGCTCGACGATTTTGGCGCGGGCTGGTCGAGCCTGTCGCAATTGCGCGACTTGCCGCTCGATCTGATCAAGCTCAACGGAGCGCTGGCCGAAGCGCTGCCCGACGATCCCGGCGCGCGCGCGGTGGCGGGGATGATCGTCACGCTGTCGTGGCAGCTCGGTTTCGATTGCACCATCAAGGGCATCGAGACCGAAGCCCAGGCCGAAGCAGCGCGCGTGCTTGGCATAACGCGCATGCAGGGGTTCCATTTCGGCGCGCCCGATACCGCATCGGCGCTGCTGGCCGGCTTGCAGCGCGCGGTCGCGTAAGCCTCAACCGGGCGTGTGCATCGCGGCGTCGCGCGCGCCGAACAGCAGCCCGCGCTCGCTGAACAGCACCAGCATCAGCGCGCCGCTGCCGCAGCACAGGAAAGCCACCGCCAGCGGCAGCGCCGTGCCGTTGTAGGCCTGGCCGATCACGATGCCGAGGCTGGCGGCGATCAGCATGCGCAGGCACGCCTGCACCGAACTTGCCGATCCGGCGATATCGGCAAACGGCTGCATCGCGATCGAGCTGAAATTGGCGCCGATAAAGCCCAGCATGCAGACATTGAGCGCCAGCACCGGCATGAATTGCCACAAGGTCTCGCCCGCATCGCGCGCCTGAAACAGCTGGACCATGCTAAGCACCAGAAACAGCGTCAGCGCGCCATGCGAGACCCGCCGTGCACCGAAGCGCATGACGATCCGCGCGTTGAGAAAGTTTGAGAACGCCATCATGATCGCGGTCGCGCCGAACAGCAGCGGAAACATCGCCCCCGCCCTGAAATGTTCGGCCACCAGCTGCTCCGACGAATTGATATAGCCGAGCATCGCGCCGAACGTCAGCGAGCCGCCGATGATATAACCGAACGACCGGCGATGCGTCGCCGCCAGCGACATGTTCGAGACAATGCGGCGCGGGCGGATCGGCTGGCGATGGATCGCCGCCATCGTTTCGGGCAGCCGCCAGGCGACCCATGCCCCGATCACCAGCGCGAGTGCAGCGAGCATGGCAAAAATCACCCGCCAGCCCGCAAACAGCAGCACCGCCTGACCGACCGTGGGGGCTGCCATCGGCGCGATCATAAACACCATCGACACGGTCGACAGCATGCGCGCCATGGCATCGCCCGAATGGCGATCGCGCATGATTGCGCCGGGCAGCACGGTCAGTCCCGCGCTCGCCAGCGCCTGGAGCACGCGCATGGCAATCAGCGTGTTGAAGCCGGGCGCCAGCGCACAGCCGAGCGACAGCACGACATAGGCGGCAAAGCACACCAGCAGCACGCGGCGCCGGCCATAGCGATCCGACAGCGGCCCGGGCAGCAGCGAGCCGCAACCGGCCGCGACCAGAAACACCCCGACCACCAGCTGGCGATGGTTGGGGTTCGACACGCCGAGGTCGTGCGCGATCAGCCCGAGCGCGGGCAACATGGCGTCGACCGCCAGCGCCTGCAGAGCCATTGTCGCGGCCATCATCGCCACGAATTCGCGCGCGCCGATCGGCAGCGGGGGCATTGGGGGCGCGGGTCGGGGGCGGGATGAAACAGCGGCCATGCGCGGGCCTATAGTCTGCGCATGGTCTGCGCGCGACTCCTACTGTGCGCACTTATCCGCTGGGCCCTCTTGGGCTATCGCAGATGGCATGGAGCACGCGCCGCAGCCTGCCGCCACCGGCTTTGCAAAGATCATCCATATCGACATGGATGCCTTTTATGCGAGCGTGGAACAGCGCGATGATCCGGCCTTGCGCGGGCGACCGGTCGCGGTCGGCGGATCGTCGGCACGTGGCGTTGTTGCCGCGGCAAGCTATGAAGCGCGCGCGTTCGGGGTGCGTTCGGCGATGCCATCGACCCGCGCGGCGCGGCTTTGCCCCGATCTGGTGTTCGTGCCGCCGCGGTTCGATGTCTATCGCGCGGTAAGCCGCCAGATCCATGCGATTTTTCATGATTATACGGCGCTGGTCGAGCCGCTTTCGCTCGACGAGGCCTATCTTGATGTGACCGACGATGATCGCGGCATCGGCTCGGCGACGCGCATCGCCGAGCGCATCCGCGCGCGCATCCGTGCCGAAACCGGGCTGACGGCGAGCGCCGGGGTATCGTACAACAAATTCCTCGCCAAACTCGCTTCAGATCAGAACAAGCCCGACGGTCTGTGCGTGATCCGCCCCGGCGAAGGCGCCGCGTTTGTGGCGCGCCTGCCGGTGGCGCGGTTTCACGGCGTCGGTCCGCGCGGGGTCGAACGGATGGCCGCGCTGGGCGTCGACACGGGTGCCGCGCTGCGCGCGCTTTCGCTCGAGACTTTGCGCCAGCATTTCGGCGCCCAGGCCGATTACCTCTATCGCGCCGCGCGCGGGATCGACTTGCGCCGCGTCGAGCCCGACCGGCCGCGCAAATCGGTCGGCGCCGAGCGGACATTTGCCAGCGACATCGGCTCGGGCCCCGCGTTGCGTGCGGCGCTCGCCGAAATAGCCGCGATTGTCTGGCAGCGGGTCGAAAAGGCCGATGCACGCGGGCGCACGATCACGCTCAAGCTGCGCAGCGCCGATTTCCACACGCTGACCCGCGCGCGCTCGCTGCCGCGCCCGATTGCCGATGCCGACGAATTTGCCACGCTGGGCCGCGAATTGCTCGACGGCTTGCTGCCGCTGCGCCAGCCGGTACGGCTGATGGGGCTGACGCTGTCGGCGCTGGGCGGCGACAGCCCATCCGGTAACACTGCACCCGAAGGGCAGGGCAGCCTGCCGTTTTAGCCGCCGAGGATCTGGGTCAGGAACCACACGCGCTGTTCGGCCTGGTCGGTCCAGTCGTCGGCCATGCCGTCGGTGGCGTTGTCGCCCGCTTCGCCGGCGGCCGCTTTGGCGGCGCGGATGCGGCCGATCAGCGTGACATTGTCGTCGCGCAAGGCGCGCACCATCGTCATCGCGTCGAGCCCGGCACGATCATCATCGGCAATCGTCGCCTTGGCGCCGATCGCGCCGATCGAAGTCAGCGTTGCGCCGTGGTTCTTGCGCACCCGTTCGGCCACCACGTCGGTCAGTGCGAACACTTCGGTGGCGTGGCTGTCGAACAACAAGTGCAGATCATGGAACTGCGGCCCGGCGACATGCCAGTGAAAATTCTTGGTCTTGAGGTAGAGCGCGAACAGATCGGCCAGAAGGCCGTTGAGGCTGTCGACGAGGGCTTTGTTGGCGTTGTCACCAGGCATGGCACATCCTCTTTCACGAAATGGCATGCGCCCGTCTAGCACTGCGCGCGGACGCAGGTGTAGCGAATTGGCTTGATGGTCATGATCGAGCCGATCGATTGGCCGGCGAGCCGCGATCCTGGCATTGTGTTAGCGCTGAATTAACCGTTTCGGGCGTAAAGCGTTTCGGGCTGGCGCATCCGGGTCAGCGAAGGAATGGTTCCTATGTCGGAGATGAACAGGCACGCCGTCTTCGAAGCCGCGCGAGCGGCCGAAGTCGGTGGCTCGCATCCGACCGCCAGAGCTGCGTCAGCGATGCTCGATCCCGCACCCGAAGTGCAGGAAAACGCGCGTCGGCCGATCGGGGTGGTGCGCGATGTTTCCGGCGGGACAGCCGCCGTGGTGCTTGATCCCGATCGTCTTGAAGAATGCCTGCGCGATCCCGATCAGGCAATCGCGATGTCGGGCCAGGTAAGCAGCCAGATCAAGATTCGCGTCGGCAACACCTGGTTGCTTGGCGTCGTGCGCACGCTGCGTCAGGCCACGATCGACGAACAGCACGGCGGTGTGGTCGCCGAGGTCGATTTTCTGGGCGAGGGCGATACCGAACGCCTGACCGGCAATATTTTTGCCTTTCGTCGCGGGGTAACGCGGTATCCGATGCCGGGTGCCATGGCGCATGTCGCGACGCGCGACGATTTGCGCCAGATCTATGCCAGCGACGGGCGCACGAGCATCGCCATCGGCACCGTCCATCCCACGCGCGACATCCGCGCCGGGCTCTATATCGACAGCTTTCTGGGCAAACATTTCGCTTTGCTGGGCTCAACCGGTACCGGCAAATCGACGTCGGCCTCGCTGATCCTGCATCGCATTTGCGAGCTGGCCCCCGAAGGCCATATCGTGATGATCGACCCGCACGGCGAATATATCACCGCGTTTCGCCACCGCGGCAATCTGCTCGATGTGTCGAACCTGCAAATGCCGTACTGGCTGATGAATTTCGAGGAACATTGCGAAGTGTTCCTGACTTCGGGCGGGTCGGACCGGGTGATCGACGCCGACATTCTGGCGCGCTGCCTGCAACAGGCGCGCGCCAAAAGCCGCCTGGCTTCGGCGATCGGCAAGATCACCGTCGATTCGCCGATACCCTATCTGCTGTCCGATCTGCTCAACATCCTGCAGAACGAAATGGGCAAGCTCGAAAAGGGCACCGGCTCGATTCCCTACCAGCGGATCAAGACCAAGATCGAGGAAATCCGCGCCGACCCGCGCTATCAGTTCATGTTTTCGGGCATGCTGGTGGGCGACTGCATGGCCGATTTCATCGGCCAGGTGTTCCGCCTGCCGGCCAGCGGCACGCCGATCTCGATTATCGACGTGTCGGGCGTGCCGTCGGAAATCACGTCGACCGTGGTCGCGGTGCTGTCGCGGCTGGTGTTCGATTTTGCCGTCTGGGCACGCGACGAGGAAACCCGCCCGATCCTGCTGGTGTGCGAAGAAGCGCACCGCTATGTGCCGAGCGAACGCACCTCGAACGGATCGTCGGTTGGCCGGGTGCTGTCGCGGATCGCCAAGGAAGGGCGCAAATACGGGGTCAGCCTCGGGCTGATCACGCAGCGACCGTCAGACCTTGCCGAAGGCGTGCTGTCGCAGTGCGGCACGATCATCGCGATGCGGCTCAACAACGAACGCGACCAGGCGCATGTGCGCGCGGCAATGCCCGAAGGTGCGCGCGGGTTCATGGATGCGATCCCGGCGCTGCGCAATCGCGAATGCATCATCTGCGGCGAAGGCGTGTCGATCCCGATGCGCGTGTCGTTCGACGATCTCGACGCCCTGCTGCGCCCGGCTTCGGACGATCCCTCGTTTGCCGCGCAGTGGGCCAAAGCCGGCGGCGAAGAAGCGATGATCGAACGCACCATGCAACGCTGGCGCGCGCAAAGCCGCTAATTCACGCGCGTGCAGGCATGACGCGGGGCAGTGCTGCCTGTCTGCGCCAGGGCACCAGCCGGTACGAGGCATAAGCGAGCACCAGCGCGATCACCGATCCCACCGGGAAGCTCAGCCAGATCGCATCGCTGCCGATTGCGCGATAGGCGACGTGGTAAAATCCCAGCCGCCCGGGGTACATCGCGATCGTCAGCACGATCAGCGGCGGCAGCACCGTGCCCGAAGCGCGCATCGTGCCAAACAGCACGATCGTCACGCCGAACAGCGCATAGCTCCAGCTCGCAAGAAACTGGATGTGCCGCGCCAGATCGACCGCGGGGCTGTGGCTCCCCAGAAACAGCTCGAGCACCGGCCGGTCGAACAGCAGCAGCAGCGCGGTCATCGCCCCGGTCATGGCCAGATTGAGCACGACACCCGCGCGGGTGATCGCATCGAGCCGTCCGGACAACTGCGCGCCGATCGCTTGCGCCGCCATCGCGCTGACCGCTGCCGAAATCGCCAGCGCCGGCATTTGCAGATACGTCCACACTTGCAGGCTTGCACCATAGGCGGCGCTGGCGGTGGCCCCTTCGCGGTTGACCAGCCCGACCATGATGATCCCCGCCATCGAGATGATCAGCATTTGCGCGCCCATCGGCAGGCCTTTGGTGATGATGAAGCGCAATTCCGCCGGGTGCGGCACCAGATAGCGCAATTCGCGCCCGCGCAGCCGGATCGGCAGGTTGCGGGCATAGAGATAGGCGACAAATGCGAGCATCGCCAAAGTCGAAGCGATCGTCGAGGCGAGCGCAGAGCCGGCAATACCCAGTGCGGGGATCGCACCAAGCCCGCCGATCAGCACCGGATTGAGCCCGACGTCGAGCGCCACGGCGAGAATCATGAAGCGCAGCGGCGAGTTCGCATCGCCCGCCCCGCGCAGTGCCATGCCGACGATCACGGTGATCATCTGCGCGGGCATGGCGATGAAAATCACGCGCAGATAAGCGAGCGCAAAGGCATAGACCGCAGGCGGCGTCGACATCGTGTGCAGCAGGGCAGGCGCGCCGAACCAGCCGGCCAGCGCCACCACCAGCGACAGCGAGACGCACAGCCCGAGCGCGGTGCCGAACGTGCGCCGCGCCGCATCGACATTGCCTGCGCCAAACGCCTGGCCGATCTTGACCGTGCCCGCCATGCCGAAGCCGAATGTCGCGGCAAACACCAGGAACATCACCACATTGGCATTGGCAGTCGCGGCCAGCGCGCTGCCGCCCAGCATGCGCCCGACCCAGATCGCGTTGACGGTGCCGTTCAGCGATTGCAGCATATTGGCCAGCAGCGTGGGTGCGGAAAAACGCAGCAGGGTGGCCATGATCGGCCCGCGCGTGAGGTCGCCGCGATGATTGGGGTTGGGCCCGCGCGCGGCCGGCTCGGTGTCAGTCATGGTTTTCGTCGCGGGTTCTGAGCGCGGCCAGCGCCGCAAACGCCCCGCTTGCACCATCGCCCGCGAGCCCGTGTTCCTTGCGCGCGCGATCGGCGTCGGGCCCTTCGGCAAACGGATCGATTGCCAAAGCGAGCGTCTGGGCAAGCGCTTCGCCGAGATCGAAAGTCAGGCCGTCGTATTCGATTTCGTCGCAGGCCTCGGCCGACAGCTCGACTTCTTCGTCGGGCGGGGGCAAGTCGCGCAAGGGCACAAAGCGCAGATCGACGGGTTCATCGATCGCCACCGGGAAATCCTCGCCCGAAATCGCGCATGTCTGCACGATCGCGGCGACGATCCGCCCGGTCACGCCGATCCGGCCGCCGTCGGGCGCGAACGCGATATGCGCCACAAGCCGGTCGATCGCGGCAATTTCGAAGCGCGCGGCCAGCCGGCGGCATTCGTCCGGACTGGCGACAATGTCGATCGGCCCGGCGGGCAAATGCCGCACGTCGATCACCCGCGACCATTCGGGATCGAACGCCTGGCTCACCGCCCGATCTCGGCCGCCAGGATGCGCATGGCCGGCACCATGGCGAGCCCCGCCGCAAAGGCGCGCGCGCGCCGGGCGACCAGCACGGGATCAGCGCCTTCGCGCAACGTCACGTTGCGCGCGACCGCTGCGGTGGTTGCCTCCTCGCCTTCGTCGAGCGCGCTGCGATAGGCGCCGATGCGCCCGCCCAGGGTGCTCATCAGTGTGCCGATCTGCTTGCCCACGATCAGATCGCCGACCCCGCCCTGGCGCAATTGCCCGTCCATATCATCGACGAACAGTTCGGTCAGCCGCACCGACGCGTCGATCAGCGCGGGTTCGCGTTCCATGCGGATCATGACGAGAGCGAGGATCAGCGTGATCGCGTCGAACCGGCCCGAAACCGTGTCGGCCACGCCGCAATCGCGATACCATTCCTTTTCACGCGCGATTTCCACCACGCGGTGCCACAGCGGGCGTACCGCTTCGCGAGGGTCGGGGCGCGGCCGCAGCCAATTCGCAAATCGCGACATCTTGTGCCTTTTTCGTTTCGGTTGACCGGGGATTGCCGGACCCCGGAGCGCAAACCGCACCCCCGCCATTGCGGGAACGCGCTTTGATGCCTAAGGCGATATAAGCATCACGGTCGCCAACGCAAACGACCTGCGGTGCACCGGGTAATCAAGGCAAGAGTTGAACCATGGCAATGCGGATCGAACGGACAGCAGGCTTGCAGATCAAATTCCTGCGCGCGGGCCTGTGCTGCATGCTGGTGATCGGCGCCGGGGGCTGCAGCACGATCCGCGATCACCGGGGCTATCTGGTCGATCCGGCGCTGACCCAGTCGGTGCTGCCGGGCGTTGACAACCGGCTGTCGGTGGAAAAATCGCTCGGCCAGCCGACGTTCAAAAGCCAGTTCGGCCAATCGGCCTATTATTATGTCTCGCTCGATACGGTGCAACGCCCGTTCACCCGGCCACGCATCCACGCCGGCATGATCATGCGTGTGGGTTTCGACACCGCCGGCACGGTCCAGCAAGTGACGCGCGACGGGGTTGAACACGCGGTGCGGATCGAACCCGATTTGCACAAGACCCCGACGCTCGGCCGCGATCGCAGCTTCTTTGAAGATCTGTTCGGCAATATCGGCACCGTGGGTGCCTTGCCCGGCGGCCAGCCCGGCCAGGGCGGCGGCGGTGGTGGTCGCGGCGGCGGTACCGGCCCGAACGGCAGCTGATCGGGCGGAACCGCAGCGGGAGGGAGCAGCGCGGGCTATTGATTGGCCCCTGCGTGCCCCCATATCCCGGTCATGAACGACCATGCGGCGAGCCACGGCCTGATCCAGTGGCACGGAACCACCATCATCGGTGTGCGCAAGAACGGACGCACCGTCATCGCGGGCGATGGCCAGGTGTCGATGGGCCAGACCGTGATGAAACCCAATGCGCGCAAAGTGCGGCGGCTCGGTGCCGCCGGCGCGGATGGCCGCGCGGGCGTGATCGCCGGGTTTGCGGGTGCGACCGCCGATGCCTTCACGCTGTTCGAACGGCTTGAACGCAAGCTGGAAGCGCACCGTGGGCAATTGCTGCGCGCGGCGGTCGAACTCGCCAAAGACTGGCGCACCGACAAATATCTGCGCAATCTCGAAGCGCTGATGATCGTCGCCGATGCCACCACCCTGCTGGTGCT
>CAITOD010000716.1 GCA_903893935.1 uncultured Sphingomonadales bacterium | reverse complement strand
TCGTACATCGCGGTCAGCTGGTCTTCGGCGCCATAGCGCTGGAACAGCGGCACCGGATCGGCATATTGCTTCACCCGCTTGGCGTGGCTCGGCATCAGCAGCTTCATGAAATCCTTGGCCGCGCGATAGCCATATTCGCCTTCGACCACGACGTCTTCGATGTCGCGGTTGTAGATATCGCGGATCGCGCGCTTGATCAGGTCGCTGTCCGAATGGATCAGCGCCGGCGCCACCGAACGCATGGTGTTTTCGCGGATCTCGTCCCACAGCCGCGCCAGATAGTCGAAATCGCGCTTGATCTCGGTCTTGGTGCGCTGCAGCCCGGCGGTGCGCACGATGCAGCTCATCGTCTTGGGCAGCGCGAGTTCGCCGATGATCTGCTTCAGCCGCTTGCGGTCCGAGGCCGAATTGATCTTGCGGCTGATCCCGCCGCCATGGCTGGAATTGGGCATGAGCACGCAATAACGGCCGGCAAGGCTCAGATAAGTGGTGAGCGCCGCACCTTTGTTGCCGCGTTCTTCCTTGACCACTTGCACCAGCAAGACCTGGCGGCGCTGGATCACATCCTGGATCTTGTAGCGGCGGCGCAAGGCCATCCGGCGCGCGCGCAGATCGTCGGCTTCCTTGGCCTGACCGCGGTTCTGGCGGCGGCGGCCACGGCCGCGGCGCTGCCCGTTTTCGCCGCCATGTTCGTCTTCGGCGCCTTCGCGCGGTTCGCCATCGTCGGCGCGATGATCGTCGACCATATGGTCGTCGGTACGGTCATGGTCGCCATGATCGTCGTGGTCGAATTCCTGGTCGATCACGCCGCCTTCGATCGTGGCGACCTGGTGTTTGTCGCCATTGTCGACTTCGGTCACGCCTTCGTCGAAATGGTCGCCCCTATCGAAACCGTTGCCGTCGAATTCGCCGTCGCCATAGTCTTCGTCGTCATCCTCGTCGGCGGCGCGCAAGGCGGCCTCTTCCTCGGCATGACGCGCTTCTTCGGCGAGAAGAGCCTCGCGATCCTCTTTGGGGATCTGGTAATAATCCGGATGGATTTCGCTGAAGGCCAGAAAGCCGTGGCGATTGCCGCCGAAATCGACAAAGGCTGCCTGCAACGAGGGTTCAACCCGCGTTACTTTGGCAAGATAGATATTGCCTTTGATCTGCTTGTGATCGGCAGATTCAAAATCGAATTCTTCAATCCGGTTGCCTTTGAGCACCGCCACCCGGGTTTCTTCCGGGTGGCGCGCATCGATAAGCATGCGCGTTGTCATCAAATAATCTCCAGCCGCGCGGCCGCGGGACGAATCCCGGGAACTGGGCGCGGTTCATTGTTGAGGCGCGAGCGTTCGCCTGACACGTTATTGTGCTGGCGTGGCGGTTCGCGAATGCGGGTTTGCCGGTTCGGAGCGCGGACCCAATGTCACATTGGTGTCCGGTTTGCTCGCCGCCCGGCGGCGGTTGGTGTGCGTCTGCTGAAATGACGCTGCGCGGCGACAGGCGCGCAAGCCCGAAGGTGCCACTGGACGCCCTGTTGTGTAGGCC
>CAITOD010000715.1 GCA_903893935.1 uncultured Sphingomonadales bacterium | reverse complement strand
GTCGAGATGGCTTGAAATATTCCCGATATTCCTGCGCCATCCCTCCTTGCACTGGGCCAAAATCGGCTCCGTCACGGTGTGCAAATGTGGTCGATTTCGGGTCTAGATAAAGAACTGGGTGATCCATTCGCAGATCAGCGCGGGCTTGGGCTCGCCTTCGATCTCGACGGTGATTTCCATTGTCTGCTGCCATTGCCCGGGGCGCTTCTCGTCGATTTCGAGCAGTTTGAAATGGCCGCGCACGCGCTTGCCCGACCGCACCGGCGACAGGAACCGCGTTTTGTTGCCGCCGTAGTTGACGCCCATCTTGATGCCTGCGGGGCGCGGCACATCGCTTTGCTGGGTCAGCAGCGGGATCAGCGACAGTGTCAGGAAACCGTGCGCGATCGTGCCGCCGAACGGCGTCATGGCGGCGGCTTCGGGGTTGACATGGATGAACTGGAAATCGCCGGTAGCTTCGGCAAACTGGTTGATGCGTTCCTGCGACACTTCGACCCATTCGGACGTGCCGATGACCTGGCCGACCAGGTCTTTCATCGCGT
Source organism: uncultured Sphingomonadales bacterium (assembly GCA_903893935.1). Taxonomy (GTDB): domain Bacteria; phylum Pseudomonadota; class Alphaproteobacteria; order Sphingomonadales; family Sphingomonadaceae; genus Novosphingobium. The sequence continues at coordinate 8,819 of CAITOD010000715.1, read as the reverse complement.
GCGCATCGATTGTCTTGGACATTGGAGTTCCCTGCTGTGTGGCTTTGCGCGATGTCATGCCGCCTTGACGGGCTGCGCGCAACCGCGATCTTAACTGGCTGGTTAAGGCCGCGAGCGGTCGGCCAGCAGCGGACCTGCGGTGGCCGGGTGGCGAAGGGCCGAAAGCGGGCCCTGCGTCTCCGGTCGACGCGCGAACTGGGCCAGCCGCAGCGCGTCGGCCGCTGCCTGGTCAAGCCGGCCGACATAAGCGGCCAGCCCGCATTGCAGGCCCACCAGCATGTAGCAGAACGGCTGAAACGCGATGCCGACAAAGCTGCCGCCGACCAGATAGACGATCTGCGCCTGTTGCAAGGCATCGGCGAGCGGGCTGATCCAGGCCATGCCGGCGGGCGGATCGGTGCGATAGCGGCGGCGGATGCGCTCCATCTGCAGCACACCCAGGATATGCAGCAGCAGCCACAGCGCGAGGCCGGGATAGCCCTGTTCGCCCAGCATTTCGAAATAGCTCGAATGGTAGGCGCGGCCACGTTCGAGCACGTGCTCGGTGGTGACCGCGGTGTTGTTGCCGCGCTTTTGGGTGATCACTTTGTCGTAGCTCACGACATCCTGGCGGAACGCATCGAACCCGCCGCCAAACGGATGCGTCTGCGCGAAATCGATCGTCCAGGCCCACACCGCGACGCGCGTGCTGGCGGATTGATCGGCTTCGTGGTTCTGGATCGTGCCCATCCGTTCGGTAAAGCTTGCCGGCAGCAGGGGCTGGGCGATGGCCGTGCCGATCGCGATCAGCGAAATATACAGAAAGCGCCGCTGCGTGCTGCGCAACTTGAGCAGCCCGAGCACCGCCACGCAGATCAGCCCGGTGCGCGCCTGCGTTCCGACCGGCATCAGGATTGCCGAAAAGCTGACGCCAATCGCAAACAGCCAGACCAGCCAGCCGGGGCGAAACACCGTGCCGTGCTGCGCCAGCCAGAACGCCAAGGGGATGATGCAAGTCGCCACGGTCGAAATGATCGAGCCTTCGTAAAGCCCGGTGTTGTCGTTGACGAGCAGCTTCAATTCGCCATAGCCGCCGCCGCCGGCCAGCGTCTTGATCCCGCCGTCGATGGTGATCACCGCAACACCCAGCACCATGATCAGCACGAGCGCTTCGATCCGCAGCCGCGTGCGCAAGGTGAGCGGCAGGAAAATGGCAAAGACCAGCGCTTTCCACACCCAGTCCCATTTCGCGGCTGCTTCGACCGGAAAATCGGCGGTCAGCGTGGTCAATCCGCAATAGACCAGCAGGATAACCATCAGCAACTGGCGCGACGACACGCGGATACCCGCCTTGTCTTCGCGCATCACCCACGACATCACGCACAGCACGAACGCGACCAGCGAAATCGACAGCGAACCGAGCGGCCCCCAGCCGATTTTCTGCGGCGAGACGATGTCGATATAGGCATAGGCCAGCACGAGCAGGAACGGGCGCGAGAATCCTGCGACAAAAAACGCCAGCACAAACGCGGTGAGCGCGAGATTGATCACCCGCGCGCGTCCATGCCCGATGCGCCATGCTGCGGTCCGCGGCGGGGCAGGGCGGGATCGTCATCGAGATCGGCGCGGTGCACCAGCCGCCAGATGGCAAGCGCCATCACCAGATGCGGGACGCCAAGGGCAAGCAGGTCGATCATGGCAGCGTCCGTCAGGCCCTTTTGCGGTTCAGGTCCCGCGCCGGATATGGCAATATCGGGATGGTCCGAAATTCAGGTGCACAAGCTTTACTTCGGCACGGTTGATACCGCGTTAAGGCTTTTTGTGGCATGGCTCAATCATGACCCGTATCCTGCACGTGCTCGATCATGGCCTGCCGTTGCAAAGCGGCTATACCTTTCGCACCCGCGCCATTCTGAAGGCGCAGGAAGCGATGGGGCTGTCGGTGCGTGCGGTCACCGGCCTGCGCCACTATGCCCCGCCGGTCGCCGATGCGGCGTCGCTCGATGGCGCCGAAGTGCTCGATGATCTGGCGTTCTGGCGCACCGCCGGGACGGCGCAAGGCGCACCGGGTTTGCGCGAATGGCGCGAAGTGCGTGCGCTCGCCGACCGCATCGAGGCCGTGGCACAGATCTGGCGCCCCGATGTACTCCACGCGCACAGCCCGTCGCTGTGCGGCATGGCCGCGTTGCGCGCCGCCGGGCGGCTGGGTGTGCCTTTGGTCTACGAAATCCGCGCGTTCTGGGAAGATGCCGCGGTCGGCAATGGCACCGCGCGCGAACATTCGTGGCGCTACTGGATGACGCGTCAGCTTGAAAATCGCGTGGTCGCCGGCGCCGATGCGCTGGTGACGATTTGCGACGGGCTGAAGACCGATCTGGTGCGGCGAGGCACCTCGGCCGACCGGATCACGGTGATGCCCAACGGGGTCGATCTCACGCTGTTCGGTACGCCGCTGGTGCGCGATGCGGCGCTCGCCGAGCGGCTGGGACTGGGATCGGGGCCGGTAATCGGGTTTCTCGGCAGCTTTTATCTCTATGAAGGGCTCGACGATCTGATCGCAGCGATGCCGGCGATTGTCGCCGCACAGCCCGATACGTGCCTGCTGCTGGTGGGCGGCGGACCGGCCGAAGCGGCCTTGCGCGCGCAGGCCGAGGCGTCGCCTGTTGCGCAGGCGATCCACTTTGTCGGCCGCGTGCCGCATCACGAAGTCGATCGGTATTACGCGCTGGTCGATGTGGTGTGCTATCCACGCAAGGCGATGCGGCTGACCGAACTGGTCACCCCGCTCAAGCCGCTCGAAGCAATGGCGCAAGGCAAGCTGGTAAGCGCGAGCAGCGTCGGCGGCCATCGCGAGCTGATCGAACCCGGTGTGACCGGCACGCTGTTTGCACCCGACGACCCGGTGGCGCTGGCGCGCGCCATGGCCGACCTGCTGGCGCAGCGTGACACGTGGGACGAACGCCGCGCCACCGCGCGCGCTTTCGTCGAACGCGCGCACGACTGGGATCGCAACGCAAGACGTTATCATCCCGTTTACCAAAGCGTGCTAGCCAAAGCGGGGAAAGTTGCCCCGATTGCCGCCTGACCATGGTGTCAGCGGGTCTTCGCGGCACTTGCAGGAATGACAACCACCGTGATCACCGTGACCCGCCTCAAGACTCTGCTCAAGCGCCCGGCAGCGTCCGTGCGCCCGGCAGCTGGCGAACGCCCTGCGACGGGCAATGCCCCCGCACCGAAGCCCCGCACGAAACGGCAGCCTGCCGTGGCGACGCATCGGCTGTTTCCGGTCGCTTGCGCACTGTGGTTCGCCGCACTGTTCGGTCTGGGCACGCTGGTGGCAAGCGCGGTGGCGCTGGCGAGCTTTGTCAGGCACCTTCATCTGCCCGCGATCGTGCCGGCGGCCGCGCCGCCGCTGGGGATGACCGCGCGTCTGCTGCTGGCTGTGGCGCTGGCCATGCTTGGCGCCGGGCTCGGGTTTGTGGTCGGCCGGGTGCTGCACGATCGGGCAAAACGCGCGCAGCCGCCGCGCGCGGCGGCGGTGCCGCCGGTCAAACCGGCGCAAGCGTATGACAAGGCCGTGCGTGCCGATGCGGATCAGCCCGACCTTGGCGGACCTGATGCCAGTCCTGTCGCCAGTCCGCTCGAACGCATTCAGCGCGTGCGCAGTCGCGATGCCCATCCCGATGCTCCGCCGCGCCGTCCGCTGGTGGTCACCGAAGATGTCTTGCCCTGGCCTTCGATGGTCGCCGATCACGACCCTGTGCCGGCCAGCCGGGAACCGGTCGTCTCGAAAACCGACGGGCCAAAAGCGGATGAGCCGGGAGGGGGCGATCCGGAATCGGGCGTTCATGATTTGCCTCCGTTCCTTGCTGCTGCCTATGCCGCCGTGCAAAAGGACGATGTGCCGGCCATCGTTGCACCTGTTGCGCCGGTTTCTGCCCCCCTGGTGGTCGAGCCCGCGCTTCCCGAGGCACCCGTTCCCGATCCGGTGGCCATCGAACCCGCAAAGATTGCGCCCGCTGCCCCGCTCATCCCGCCGCCGCTCGCGAGCCAGGCCGCCGCTGCGCCCAAAGTGGCGCTCGACCGGCTGCCGCTGGGCGAACTCGGGCTGGTGCAGATGATCGAGCGGCTCGCCCTGGCGATTGCCGTGCGGCAGGACATTCAGGCTGCAAACGCCGCAGACTGGCGCGATGGCGAGCCTGTCCAACCGACCGAATTTGCACCCCATACGGCGGACTTCGCCGATCCGCGCACGCCTTTGCACCGCTTCGACCCGCTGACGATGGACCCGACCGGGCCGTTGCTGCGCGCCAAGCCGCAGCGCGCCGATCATCACGATCTCGATGAATCCGAAGCCGACACGCCGCATGTGGCCGCGGCGGTACATGATGCGGACCCGGTGGATACTGGCGAAGGACACGACGGCCCGATTGCCGAACAGCGGTATTCGTCGCTTGCCGCCATGGCCATGCCCCGGCCCGAACTGGTCGCGTTCGATGCGACCGGTGCGGCTGCTCCCGAACACGATCCGGTCGTGCCATTCCCGACGCGTCTGTCGGGCGGCGACGCCGGTTCGCCACCGCTTGCAGCGCCCGATGCCGACCGCGCCTTGCGCGAAGCGCTCGCCACTCTGCGCCAGATGAGCGCGCAACGCTGACGCGATCGGGCACGATCCGACCCGCAAGGCCCGGATCGACCGCGCGCATCCCTATCGTGAATCGCGGTGCAGACGCGGTTGCAAAATAACATTCATGCGGCCATGGGGGCTTTCGCGCAATTTTCGTTGCCTGTTGGGCAAGCTGATTCGCGTGTATGATCGACCTTCTGGTTTCACGGGAATGTACGGACGATGGGTTATCCGCCGGTTCAGGGCCTCTATGATCCGCGTAATGAGCACGATGCCTGCGGTGTGGGCTTCATTGCCCATATCAAAGGCACGAAAAGCCACGGGATCGTCAAACAGGCGCTCGAAATCCTGGCCAACCTCGATCATCGCGGCGCGGTGGGCGCCGATCCTTTGCTGGGCGATGGCGCCGGCATCCTGATCCAGCTGCCCGATGCGCTGTTCCGCAAATGGGCTGAAAGCGAGGGCAAGCAATTGCCGGCACCCGGCGACTATGCCGTGGCGATGTGCTTTCTGCCGCAGGACGAACCCAGCCGGCGGGTGATCACCGAATATTTCGAGAAGTTCGTCGCCAAGGAAGGCCAGGACCTGATCGGCTGGCGCGACGTGCCGACCACGCGCGACGGGCTGGGTGCTGCGGTGATTGCCGAAATGCCGGTGATCCGCCAATGCGTGATCGCGCGTGGCGAACACACCCCCGATCAGGATGCGTTTGAGCGCAAGCTGCTGGTGATCCGCAAGCAGACGCAAAACCCGCTCGATGCGCTGGCCGAAAAGCACGATCTGCCGGGCATCAGCCAGCTTTACATGCCGAGCTTTTCGTCGCGCACGATCGTCTACAAGGGTCTGCTGCTGGCAACGCAGGTGGGCAGCTTCTACGACGACTTGCGCGATCCCGATTGCGTGTCGGCGCTGGGCCTCGTTCACCAGCGGTTTTCGACCAACACGTTCCCCAGCTGGAAGCTGGCGCATCCCTATCGCTACCTCGCGCACAACGGCGAAATCAACACCGTGCGCGGCAACGTCAACTGGATGAATGCGCGCCGGCGGACGATGGAATCCGAGCTGCTCGGGCCCGATCTCGACAAGATGTGGCCGCTGATCCCGCATGGCCAGTCGGACACCGCGAGCCTCGACAACGCGCTCGAACTGCTGGTCGCGGGCGGTTACAGCCTTGCGCATGCGGTGATGATGCTGATCCCCGAAGCCTGGGCCGGCAATCCGCTGATGGATGCGCGGCGCCGCGCCTTCTACGAATACCACGCCGCGCTGATGGAGCCGTGGGATGGCCCCGCTGCCGTGGCGTTCACCGACGGGCGCCAGATCGGCGCGACGCTCGATCGCAACGGGCTGCGCCCGGCGCGGTTTTCGATCACGCGCGACGATCTGATCTGCATGGCTTCGGAATCGGGCGTCTTGCCGTTCCGCGAAGAGGATATCGAGCGCAAGTGGCGGCTGCAGCCGGGCCGCATGCTGCTGATCGACCTCGAAAAGGGCCGCATTGTCGAAGACGAGGAAATCAAGGCCGAGCTTGCCGGCGCCGAGCCTTACGAAGAATGGCTCGCCGCTGCGCAATACAAGCTCAAGGACCTCGCACTGCCCGACGACGAGGATTTGCCCCAGCTCGCGCCGCTGCCAGTGTGGTCGACCACGCTGCTCGATCGGCAGCAGGCGTTCGGCTATACGCAGGAAGACATCGCGCGGTTCCTCGAACCGATGGCGATCACCGGCGAAGACCCGATCGGTTCGATGGGCACCGACACGCCGATCGCGGTGCTGTCGCGCCGCTCGCGGCTGCTTTACGACTATTTCAAGCAGAACTTCGCGCAAGTCACCAACCCGCCGATCGATCCGATCCGCGAAGAACTGGTGATGAGCCTCGTGTCGATGATCGGCCCGCGCCCCAATCTGCTCGGCCGCGTGGCGGGCACGCACAAGCGGCTCGAAGTCGATCAGCCGATCCTGACCAATGACGAGATCGTGAAAATCCGCGCGGTCGAATCGATGCTCGACGGCGCATTCCGCACCGCGACGATCGACATGACCTGGGACGCCAAGACGGGTGCCGCCGGGCTCGAACAGGCGGTCAAGGAAATGTGCTGGGCGGCGACCGAAGCGGTGCTGGCCGACCAGAACATCCTGATCCTGTCGGACCGCGCGCAATACGAAGGCCGCGTGCCGATGCCGGCGCTGCTGGCGACCGCGGCGGTGCACCACCACCTGGTGCGCCAGGGCTTGCGCATGCAGACCGGACTGGTGGTCGAAACCGGCGAAGCGCGCGAAGTGCACCATTTCTGCGTGCTCGCAGGCTATGGCGCCGAAGCGATCAACCCCTATCTGGCGTTCGAAACGCTCGAAGAAATCCGCGTCGAAAAGAACCTGCCGCTGTCGACTTATGACGTGCAGAAGAACTACATCAAGGCGATCGGCAAAGGCATTCTGAAAGTCATGTCCAAAATGGGCATTTCGACCTATCAGTCCTATTGCGGTGCGCAGATTTTCGATGCGGTCGGGCTGTCCACTGCATTTGTCGACAAGTATTTCACCGGCACGGCGACCACGATCGAAGGCGTCGGCTTGCGCGAGATTGCCGAAGAAACCGTGCGCCGGCACGCGGCCGCCTATGGCGACAACCCGATCTATCGCAAGATGCTCGATGTCGGCGGGATGTACCAGTTGCGCCTGCGCGGCGAGGAGCACGCGTGGACCGCGGCCAATGTCGCGAACCTTCAGCACGCAGTGCGCGGCAATCTTCCGCACGAATACCGCGAATTTGCGCGCTCGATCAACGACCAGTCCGAACGCATGCTGACCATTCGCGGTCTGCTCGGGCTGAAGCCCGCCGACACGCCCGTCCCGCTCGACGAAGTCGAACCGGCGGCCGAAATCGTCAAGCGCTTCGCCACCGGGGCAATGAGCTTCGGCTCGATCAGCCGCGAGGCGCATACCACGCTGGCGATTGCGATGAACCGCATTGGCGGTAAATCGAACACTGGCGAAGGCGGGGAAGAACCGGATCGGTTCAAGGCGCTTGCGAATGGCGATTCGATGCGCTCGGCCATCAAGCAGGTGGCAAGCGGCCGGTTCGGTGTGACCGCCGAATATCTGGTCAATGCCGATGATATCCAGATCAAGATGGCGCAAGGCGCCAAGCCCGGCGAAGGCGGGCAGTTGCCCGGCGACAAAGTCGACAAAGTGATCGGCCGCACGCGCCATTCGACCCCGGGCGTGGGGCTGATCAGCCCGCCGCCGCACCACGACATCTATTCGATCGAAGATTTGGCGCAGCTGATCCACGATCTCAAAAACGTGAACACGCGCGCGCGCATTTCGGTCAAGCTGGTGTCCGAAGTCGGCGTCGGCACGGTGGCGGCGGGCGTGTCGAAAGCGCGCGCCGACCATGTGACCATTTCGGGCTACGAAGGCGGCACCGGCGCCTCGCCGCTGACCAGTCTGACCCATGCCGGCAGCCCGTGGGAAATCGGTCTTGCCGAAACGCAGCAGACGCTGCTGCTCAACAACTTGCGCAGCCGCATCGCGGTGCAGGCCGATGGCGGCTTGCGCACCGGGCGCGATGTCGCGGTGGCGGCCTTGCTCGGCGCCGACGAATTCGGCTTTGCCACTGCGCCGCTGATTGCCAGCGGGTGCATCATGATGCGCAAGTGCCACCTCAACACCTGCCCGGTCGGCGTCGCGACACAAGACCCGGTGCTGCGCGCGCGGTTCACCGGCAAGCCCGAACACGTGATCAACTATTTCTTCTTCGTCGCCGAAGAACTGCGCGAGATTATGGCCGAAATGGGCTTTCGCAGCGTGGCCGAGATGGTCGGGCGCGTTGACCGGCTCGATGCCGTGCGCGCGATCGGCCACTGGAAAGCCGAAGGGATCGATCTGTCGCGCCTGCTGCACCGGGTCGATCCGGTGCCCGGCACCACGCGCAACTGGAGCGAACGGCAGGAGCACGGGCTTGACGCGGCGCTCGACAACGAACTGATTGCGGCCGCCGCACCCGCGCTCGAGCACGGCAGCGCGGTGCGGCTCGAACGCAGCGTGATCAATGTCAACCGCACCGTTGGCGCGATGCTGTCCGGCGAGATCGCCAAGCGCCACGGCCATGCCGGTCTGCCGGAAGACACCATTTCGATCACGCTGCGCGGCACCGCGGGCGGGAGTTTCGGCGCCTTCCTTGCGCGCGGCGTCAGCCTGGAGCTGATCG
>CAITOD010000714.1 GCA_903893935.1 uncultured Sphingomonadales bacterium | reverse complement strand
GGGTCATGCCGGCAGCCGTTCCGGCGGCTGCGCCTGCGCCTGCAGCGACACCTTCACCGGTACCGCTTGCCCTGAACGGGATGGCTGCAAAGCAAGTCGAAAAATGATCGGCGCCCGCGCCGCCGCGACCGGCGACGCGGGCGACCACCATAAACCGGGCAGACGGACATGACGATCCACGATCATCCGCTGCGCGGCGCGCTGTCGGCCGAAATGCATGTGCGGCGGTTGCCGCGCATGGCGGCACCCTGCCGCATGATGCAAGTCGTGGTCGTGCTGGGCGAAACCAACACCGATGCCACCCGCGCGCATATCGAGGCGCTGAAGCGGCTCTCGACGGTGATCGTGCCGCTGTCGGCCAAATATGCCGTGCTGCTGATGGACGGCGTGACGCTGGTGTGGGAACGCCACACCGAATTTGCGACATACACGCTGTTGCGCCCGGGCATGACCGAAGATCCGTTCAGCCCAGCCGATTTCGATCCGGTGCGCGATCGGCTCTATGCCGGCATGCCGGGCGAAATCATCCGCTCGACGCAGATCGCACTCGTCGCCGGCGACGAATGGGACCCGCCCAGGCTCGATCTGACCCGCTGGTTTGCGGCCGAAGCAACGGTGGTGTGCGATGTGGCAGGCGGTCTTGCGCGGATCGCATCGGATTTCCGGCTCAATGCCGATGGCTATGGCCGCTTGCTGGTGCAGGATCGCGGGTTGCAGCACGACGAGGCCGGGCAATTGATCCTCCGGCTGCAGGAACTTGGCAATTACCGCAATATGGCGCTGCTGGGCCTCCCGCTGGCGCAACGGCTGACGCCTTCGGTCAGCCAGTTGGAGGCGCGGCTGGCCGAATTGACGCATGCGGTGTCGGAACGGTCGTCGCAGGATGATCAGTTGCTCGACGAATTGAGCTTTCTCTCGGCCGAGCTCGCGCGGCTGGTCGCCGAAACCCGCTATCGCATGAGCGCCACGCGCGCCTATGCGCAGATCAGCGAAGACCGGCTTGGCAGTCTCAACATCGGTGTGGTGCGCGGCTACCAGTCGCTCGACGATTTTACCGAGCGGCGGCTGATCCCGGCAGTACGGACGTGCGATTCGTTTTCCGCGCGGCTCGATGACTTGTCGCGCCGGGCGGCCTGGACCAGCGACTTGCTGCGCACGCGGATCGATATCGCGCTCGCGCGGCAGAACCGCGACCTGCTGACCTCGATGGATGCGCGCACGCATTTGCAACTGCGCCTGCAACAGACCGTCGAGGGGCTCTCGGTGGTGGCAATCAGCTATTATATGGTCGCACTGATCGGCCACGTGATCGATGCGGTGCCGGGCATCCCGCACGACATCGCGCTTGCGGCCACTGTGCCGGTCGTGGTCGCGCTGGTTGCCTTCGCACTCTATCGGATGCGCCGCCACCTGATGGGGTGATTGTAGTGGTGAGTGGCTTCGGTTCGTCCACCCCGAACCCACGCCCAAACACGCAAACTCCCAAACCCCCAATCCCAAACCCCCGTTCGTGCTGAGCCTGTCGAAGCACACGCGCCAATCTCACCCCAAAATCCTTGTGGGGCAGGCGTGCGCTCGCATGCTTGGACAGGCTCAGCACGAACGGGCTTTGGGAATGTAGCCGAAACGCGAACGTGCGCGCGGCTCAGGCCGCCATGGCGCGGCGGGCGAGTTCGCACATCGACCAGATTTCGCTGAGCGAGCGCACCAGTTTGTCGATGTCGCCATCGGTGTGCACGGGCGAAGGGGTCAGGCGCAGCCGTTCGGTGCCGACCGGGACCGTCGGGTAATTGATCGGCTGGACATAGATGCCGTGGTGTTCGAGCAGCCAGTCGCTGATGCGTTTGCACTTGTGCGCATCGCCGACCATGATCGGGATAATGTGGCTGGGGTTGTCGAGCGTGGGGATACCCAGCGCATCGAGCCGGCGGCGCACTTGTGCGACGCGGTCGCGGTGGCGTTCGCGCTCGGCATTGCTCGCTTTGAGGTGGCGGATGCTGGCGGTGGCCCCGGCGGCGAGTGCGGGCGGCAGCGCGGTGGTGAAAATGAACCCGCTGGCAAAGCTGCGGATGAAATCGCACAGTGCTGCGGACGACGCGATATAGCCGCCCATCACGCCAAACGCTTTGCCCAGCGTACCCTCGATGATGTCGAT
>CAITOD010000713.1 GCA_903893935.1 uncultured Sphingomonadales bacterium | reverse complement strand
CATGCAAGTGCGCAAAGCTGCGCCCGGCTTCGCGGTTGAGCCGGGTCAGCCCTTCGTGGCTGTCGGCGCAGGCCTTTTCGCAATTGTCGCAGCCGACGCACAGATTTTCGTCGATCAGCAGCACGTCGGTCGCTTCGCCGATGCCGTTGTCGATCAGGAACTGCGCGGTTTCCGAATACATGTCGACCGCGCCGGAGAAACTGTCCTTGCGGCCTTCGATGAAATTGTTGACTTCGACGCGCTTGGCCATGTCGGCGCGCGCTTTGGCAAGCAGCGCCGGCTTGCTGGCGAGCAATTTTGCAAAGGCTTCGCCGGGCAGTCGGATCACTTCGGACCGGATCGCCGCCTTGACTGTGGCGCTGCGCGGCGCGTCGTCGATAAGTGCCATTTCGCCCACATAGGCGCCGGCGGGCAGATACGACAGGAACACCGGTTTGCCGCCGATCGATTTCTCGACAATCATCGAACCGCGCCGGATGATGTAGACATCCTTGCCCGCATCGCCCTCCTTGAGCACCACTTCGCCCGCGCGCAAGGTTTTGACTTCGGCGCCTTCGACCAGTTCGGCGACATCGGCGGGCGTCAGGCCCGAGCCGAAGATCTGCAGCATCTGCCGCTCGATCGAAATCCGCGTAACCGCGCGCGCCGCGGCAGGCGCGGTTGCCATCAGCTTGAGCGCGGCCGTGCGCGGGATTTCGACCACGATCGCCGGTTCACCCGCACGCACAGTTGCCCCGCGCCGGCGACCCGAAATAAGCCCGACTTCACCAAAGATCGATCCGGTTTCGATCGGCACCGTACGGCTCGGGTCTTTGGGATCGATTTCGACTCTGACCGAACCGTGCACTATGCAGAACAGCGACGATCCCGGCTCGTTGCGGGAAAAAATCACATCGCCGGCGCCAAACGCCGCGACATCGCTGTCGAGCATCAGTTCGCGCAATTGCAGGATCGACAACTCGCGAAAGATCTCGACCCGATTCGCAAAGATGGCCAGCCACTGGTCGACATCGCGCTTGCCCGGCAGGCGCGCGAACTTTTCCGCGAGGATCGGTTCATCCACGGGCTTGAGCTTGTCGTTGCCATTGATGAATTCGACCACGTCGTGGCCCTGGTTCATGCAATGCTTGATCAGCGGGTAGCCGGCCAGCGCGCCGATCACATAGACACCGGGCCGCGTGCTTTCAAACGTCGGCCCGAGTGCGGGGAAAGCCTCGCGGTCAGCGCTCGAAAACGCGATCCCCGCGCCTTCGACGAAGGCGCGCGGCGCGGCCGAGCCCATGCGCGCGATGATCCGGTCGCAACGGATCACTTCCTGCCCGTCGCGCGTGTCGATCACCAGTTCGCCCACGCGCACTTCGGCGGGCGTGGTTTCGTTACGGATGAAAATCCGGCCTTCGGCTGCCGCCTGGTGAAGCAGCTCGACGTTGGCGGGTTTGGAACGCGAAAATTCGTTGCTGCGATTGAGAATTGAAACGACATTGCCTTGCGCCGGATCGGCCGCCAGCCCGAGCGCGTTTTCGATCCCTGCGTCGCCCGATCCGACCACGACGATATGTTCATCGACGTATTCGCCCGGATCGTCGAGCTGGTACTGCACATGCGGCAGATTGCCGCCCGGGCAACGCATGCGGTTGGGATTGCCCTGTGTGCCGATCGCAAGGACCACCGATTCGGCGTGGACCACATCGCCATTCGACAGCTTGAGCTGGAAATCGCCCTTTTCGCCGTCGATCGCGGTCACTTCGGCGCGGTAACGGACATTGACCCCGGCGGCGGCCACTTGCTGTTCCCAGGTTCCGAGAATCGCCTCGCGCTTGCCCGCGTCGAAATCGAGGTCAGAGCGCAATACCAGCGAGGCGGGCGTCGCCATGACGTGCTTGCCCTTCTGGTATTTGAAAATCGTGTCGGACAGATGGTCGGTGCGTTCGAGCAGCACGTGCGACAGCCCGAGTTGGGCCGCGCGCCCCGCCGCGCTCAGCCCTGCGGGCCCCGACCCGACGATCGCAATGGTAAAGCGCTCTGACACCCAAGCCCCCCAACTCGCCGAATTTCATCGCCCGATTGCAATATCGCACTTCATGCCGCAAGTCATGCCCTACGCCAATCGAAGATGTAAGTATTTGCGCCCGCCAATCGAGAATTATCGCAAAGAGGTTCATGCTCGCGATGAAATACCCCCGAATCAAGCCGACCACGGCACTCCTGTTCGCCGGCGTCGCAACGCTTGCCGGCGTGGTGATCGTCCGTGCCGATCAATCGCCCGCCGTGAGCACCGCATCGGCCACTGCTTCGGCGAGCGCCGCCGACGGGCACGACGCGGAACAATGGCGTCACACTGCCGCAGCCTGTTTCGATGCCAATGATTTCGCCTGCGCGGTCGATGGCTATCAAAAGGCCGTGGCGATCGCCCCCAATGACGGCACGCTGTGGTCGGCGCTCGGCGAAGCGCGGGTAATGGCGAGCCAGCACGATCCGATGCCCGCAGCAGCGCTCGATGCTTTCCACCGCGCCGTGGCGCTGGCGCCAAAGGACCCGCGCGCGCGCTATTTCCTCGCCGTGGCGCGCGACTTGTCGGGCGATCACCGGGGCGCGATCACCGACTGGCTCGCCATTCTGGCCGAAACCCCGCCGGGTGCCCCGTGGGAAAAGGATTTGCGCCGCACGATCGAACAAGTCGGCAAACTCCATGACATTCCGGTTGCCGACCAGCTTGCCGCGGTGCGTCAGCCGGCAGCACCAGCTGCGGCCCAGTCTGCGGCCCAGTCTCCGGCCCAGTCTCCGGCCCAGTCTGCGCCGATGCCCGGCGTGCCCGGCCCGAGCCCCGAAGACCTCGCCGCTGCCACCGCAATCCCGCCCAGCCAGCAGCGGGCGATGGCCGAAGCGATGGTCGACAAGCTCGATCAGCGTCTGACTGCCGAGCCGCACAACGCCGATGGCTGGATCATGCTGATGCGCAGCCGGATCAATCTTGATCAGCGCGACCAGGCACAAGCCGCGCTGCGCCGCGCGCTGAAGGCAGACCCCGGCGATGCTGCGGCGATCCGCGCGGGCGCCGAACAACTGGGCATGCAATAAACAGCGCGGGCGACCACCGGTCACCCGCGCCGCATCGGTTCAGACGACGCCGAACGCCAGCATCGCGTCGGCAACTTTCTTGAAGCCGGCGATATTGGCACCCTTGACGTAGTCGATGTAACCGCCGCCCTGGTCGCCCCAAGTCTGGCACGACGAGTGGATGTTGAACATGATGTCCTGCAGCATCTGCTGCAGTTCTTCTTCCTTCCACGCGCGACGGCCCGAGTTCTGGCTCATTTCCAGACCCGAAACCGCGACGCCACCGGCGTTGGCGGCTTTGCCCGGCGCGAACAGGATGCGGGCAGCCTTGAACACGTGCACACCTTCCAGATCGGTCGGCATGTTGGCGCCTTCGGCCACCGCGCTGCAGCCATTGGCCACCAGCGCACGCGCATCTTCGCCCAGCAGTTCGTTCTGCGTCGCGCACGGCAGCGCCACGTCGCAGGGCACGCCCCAAGGTGTCTTGCCGGCGTGGAACGTGGCACCCGGAAACGCTGCCACATAGTCTTCGATACGGCCGCGACGATGCGTCTTGTGGTGCTTGACCCAGTCGATCTTTTCCTGGGTCATCCCGTCGGGATCGTGGATGAAACCACCCGAGTCCGACAGCGTGACCGGCTTGCCGCCCAGTTGCAGGATCTTTTCGGCGGCATGCGTTGCGACGTTGCCGCTGCCCGAAACGACCGCGACTTTG
>CAITOD010000712.1 GCA_903893935.1 uncultured Sphingomonadales bacterium | reverse complement strand
GAACGGTGCGCGGCTCATGCTTTCCACACCGCCTGCGATCACCAGGTCGGCCTCGCCAGACTTGATCGCGCGCGCGGCAATGGCCACGGCATCCAGCCCCGATCCGCACAGCCGGTTGACCGTCGTGCCGCCGACCTCCTGCGGCAGTCCGGCCAGCAGCACCGCCATGCGCGCGACATTGCGATTGTCTTCACCTGCTTGGTTGGCGCACCCGAACACCACGTCATCGACGCTTTGCCAATCGACACCCGGATTGCGGTCGATCAGCGCGCGCAGCACAACCGCGGCCAGATCATCGGCACGCACCGCCGAAAGCGCACCACCCATCCGGCCAATCGGCGTGCGGATGGCATCGCAAATAAACGCTTCGGGCATATCGGCTATCCTTGTGCGGCAATCGTCCTGACCCGCCGTAGCGGGACATCCAGCGCGCAAGCGGCGCCAATCGCCACCCGTCCGCACAGTGGCCGCGATCGCACTGGACGCATGGCGACCACGAACGGCATAGTTTCATGCCAACCGAGCGAAACGAGTACTCTAGATGACTGCCGAAACGATCGCGATCGATCCCAGACATTTTCGTGATGTGCTCGGATGTTGCCCGACCAGTGTGGCGTTGATCACCGCGCACCACGGCGATGATCGGGTTGGGCTGGTGGTGGGCACGTTCACGTCGATTTCGCTCGATCCGCCGCTGGTCGGGTTTTTCCCCGGTGCAAGTTCATCGACCTGGCCGCGCATTGCGGCGGGCGGCCGGTTTTGCGCCAATATCCTGTCGGCGGAACAGGCGCATATCTGCCGGAAATTTGCATCAAAGGCGGACGACAAATTTGCTGACGTGACGCACGGGCTCAGCCCCGCCGGTTTGCCGCTGATCGACGAAATTGTCGCTTGGGTGGATTGCCGGATTGAATCGGTTCAGCAAATCGGTGACCACCTGCTCGGGGTTGGCGCGGTCGAGGCGATGGGGCAGGGCACCGGATCACCGCTGGTGTTTCTGAAGGGTGGCTATTGCGCCACCGCCGCGCTTTGACCGGCAGTTTTGCGACCGGCTGGATGTCCCGTCCGCAGGCGCCGCCAGTCGGCACCGTGCTGGGGCCGATCGATCTGATTGCCGATGGTTCAGGACGTGAATTCGTGTTTGGGGCCGGGCTCAACGCGTTTCGTATGCTGGTCGTGCGCCAGGACACGCGCGTGTTCGGATATGTAAATCTGTGCCCGCATTATTCGCTGCCGTTGAATGTGCGCGCCGACGAGTTCCTGTCGCGCGACGGGGCACGGATCATGTGCCGACGTCACTTGGCCATTTTTGCGATTGAAGACGGCATGTGCATTGATGGCGCCTGTGTTGGCAGTGCGCTGGACAAGGTGCCTTTGCAGATCGACGCGCAAGGTCAGGTGATCATCGGATGACCGCAATCTATTTCATTTTCCGCGGCTACGACGTGCCCGAAACTTCTGCCGAAATCCGTTTGCGCGTGCGGAGCGACCATCGCGTGTATCTTCGCGAGATGCACCATGGCGTGCGCGTGGTGGCGGGCGGCATGGTCGTGGACGATTCAGGCGACGATCCGTCCGGCACGCTGTTGATCCTGCAGGCGCCCGATCGCGACGCAGCGCTGCGCTATCTGCAATGCGACCCCTATTGGCATGCGGGGTTGTTTGCGCGCTATGAGCTTGATCGGTGGGCGTGGGGCCTTGGCGCGCCGGAGTAATCGGTCAGCGCGTGTAAAACGGCGGGATTTGCGCATCGACATTGACCCACACCGATTTGGGCTGGGTATATTCGCGCATCGCCTCAAACCCCATTTCGCGGCCATAGCCGGACACGCCAACCCCGCCAAAGGGTGATGCGGGATGCACCCGCTTGTAACAATTGATCCACACCATGCCGGCGTGGATGTTGTCGGCAAAGCGATGGGCGCGCGTGAGGTTTTGCGTCCAAAGCCCTGACCCAAGGCCGTATTCGGTTGAATTGGCGATTGCTATCGCTTCTTCATCGGTCTTGAACGTGGTCACGGTCACAAACGGTCCGAACACCTCTTCACGACTAACGCGATCGCCGGCTGCGGCGCGCACGATGGTGGGTTCGATAAAGTATCCGCCTTGCAGGCCGGGCGCGTCGGGCATTCTTCCGCCCGACAGGATTTCTCCGCCCTGCTCGCGCGCAATCTGCACATAGGCCAGCACGCGTTCGTGGTGCACGCGCGAGGTCAGCGGGCCCATTTCGGTATCGGTGTCGAGCGGGTCACCCAGCCGGATCGAGCGCGCCAGGCCAATAAAGCGTTCGAGGAACTGGTCGGCAATCGCCTCGTGCAGGATCAGCCGCGATCCGGCGATGCAGGCTTGCCCCTGGTTGTGAAAGATGCCGAATGCCGAGCCACCGACAGCGGCCGGGATGATCGCGTCCTCAAACACGATATTCGGGCCTTTGCCACCCAGTTCCAGTTGCAGCTTTTTCAGGTTGCCGGCCGAAGCGCGCACGATTTCGCGGCCGGTGTTGGTCGATCCGGTGAACGAGACTTTGCCGATGCCGGGATGGTCGGCAATGCGCTGGCCGGCGGTGTTGCCATAGCCGGTGACGATATTCACGACCCCCTTGGGAAACCCGACCTGCTGCATCAGTTCGGCCACGTGCAACGTGGACAGCGGGGTGATTTCCGACGGCTTCATCACCACGGTGTTGCCCGCCGCCAGCGCCGGCCCCAATTTCCAGCTGACGAACATCAGAGGAAAGTTCCACGGCACGATCTGCCCGACCACGCCGATCGGCTCGCGCTTGACGTAGTTCAGGAAACCGGCGTCGACCGGGATGACCGATCCTTCCAGCTTGTCGGCCATGCCGCCGAAATAGCGAAAGCACAGCACGGTGCGAGGAACATCAAGCCCCAGGCAATCGCGCACCGGGTGGCCGGTGTTGGTCGCTTCCAGCCGCGCCAGATAGTCGGCATCGGCCTCGATCGCATCCGCCAGTTTCAGCAGCAGACGACCGCGCTCGTGTGCCGGCAAGCGTGCCCAGCCCGGGGCGGCGGCTTGCGCAGCCGCAACCGCGCGATCGACATCGGCTTCGCGCGCTTCTGCAATGCGCGTGATCACCGTGCCATCGAACGGGTTGATGACGTCGATTTCACCACCAGCCGCGCCATCGACCCATTCGCCATCGATGAACAGGCGGGTCTTGAGCGCAACGGCATCGATGGGGGCGAGCTTTGGCACGGGCGTGCTTTCTGATTGGCGTAGTGGAACAGGCCAGGACCTTTGTTGCAAAGATCCTGGCCGTTGGTGTTCAGGGTGTGGAGTGCGGAATTACCAGGTCACCGAAACGATCGGCGCCTCTCCCTTGGCGATCAGTTCGGGGATGATCGGCGATCCGTTTTCCCACACCAGCAGCATGGCGCGCTTTTTGGCATAGCCCTTGTGGCGGATATCGGCGGGCATGCACGACACATCGCCGGCCCGCGTGATCACTTTGGCGCGCGGTTTGCCAGTTTCCTTGTCTTTGATATCCCAATCGATTTCGTCCGACAGCGTAATGAACCATTCGCAGCGGTCGTTGCCGTGATCGATCGGCAGCGCGAATTCCTCGGTCGTCGGGCAAAACAGGCTTTCGCCTACCACCGAACAGACCGACGGGTTCCACGTCACGTCAGACCGCGACAGGTAATCGAACAGGTTGTACGCCCAGACTTCGCCTTCAAAGCCCGGCTCGGGCTCGACGACCGGTTTGGACTGGTCGAGGTCGGGAAACATGCGGTTGACCGGAAAGCCATTGGCGTCGGTGCGCAAGGGTGTGTCGCCGGGCAGGCCGACGATGCGCTTGGCCGAAACCCGGGTGCGGGTGATCGCCGGTTCGTTGCTGCCATTTTTCGATCCCCACGGCGCGCCGGTTTCCATCGGCGCGGCAAACGGATCAAACCCCTGGTTGGTCCAGTCGCTCATGATCGCCTTGAACAGCGGCATCAGCACTTCGCTGGGAAAACGTTCTTCGCGGTCGCGGCCAGCGTTGTGATAGGCATCGTTGTATCGGCCGGCGAACAGCGTCACTTCGCCGTAATGGTTAACCGTGCCGATCACGTCGTCAAAATTGACGGTGCCGTAGAAGAACCCCCACGCCACGTCGCGCATCATCGCGCGCAGGAACGCATCGACCGGCATCGTGTGCGTGCCTTCGGGCCAGGTGATCCGCGCAAAATATTCGTCACGGGAGAAATGAAAGCTGCCCGCGCTGAACGCGCGATAGCCGGTCTCATTGTCGATCGCGCCGATTTCGGTGTGGGTGACGAGCGGCAGGTTGGACGGTGGCGCCTTTTCGGCGGTTTCTGACATTGCCATGGTATGGATCCGATCAAATGTTCAGGAGTTCTGGCAAATTTCGGCCCACTTCTGCACCGTTTCCGAACCTTCGACGGTCTGGATCATCAGGCAGGCGGGGGATTGTGCGACGAAGCGATAGGCCGCGCCGTGCGGCAACAGGCCCTGATGGCCGCGCGACAGCACCACGCGGCCCATCTTGCGTCCGGCGGGTTCACCGGCGAGTTTGACGGCGCCCTGGCTTCCCGGCGCAACGACTGCGGCGGGATCGTCCAGCTTGACGAACTGCACTTCGACCACGCCATCCATCGACAGCACGAATTCGTCGTGCGCGGCGCTGTACCAGCCGGAGGCGCCCTCGGCACGGGCGACCTCGATCACATATTCGAAATTCTTGGCAACGGCGACGCGCTCATAGGGCGCCGATTGCCCTGCGACTTCAAAAATGTTCGAAAAGACATAGTTTTTCGGATCATCGTCGATCGGAATGACTTTGCCTTTGTCATAGTCGGCAAGCGACCCAAGTCTGGTGGTATAGTCCATAATTCGAGATCCTTGGTCGGCCATCATGGCGATGCCATGCCCGGCGCATAACGCAATGATTGCCCCTTGGTGTAAACGGGTTTGGCCGGCCCGTCCGTCTGGCGTCTCTCGCCCCGGGTGCCCTACGCTGCCGGCGGCAAACCTTCCCACGCGCGTTCCAGCAGTGTCCGCAGGCGCGCTTCGTCGAGCGGGGCTGGATTCCAGTATGGCTTGGCAAAAGTCAGTTCGATCACCTTTTCCAAGCCCGTTTGCGGCATGCCGAGCTCGCGCAGCGATGTCGGTGCGCCGAGCGACCGGTTCAGGCCATACAGCGCCATCGCTGCATCCGGGCGGCCGAGCGCCGTGCCAATTCGGGCCACGGCATCGACGGCAAAGGGCGCGTTATACGCCAGCGCGTGCGGCAGGATAACGGCGTGAGTTTGCGCATGGGGCAGGTCGAAGGTGCCGCCCAATGCATGACAAAGCTTGTGGTGCAGCGCCATGCCCACCGCGCCCAGCGTCGTGCCGCACAGCCAGGCGCCGTAAAGCGCGCCGGACCTGGCGGACACGTCCAATGGTGCGGCATTTATGCGTGGCAACGCACTCGCCAGCGCGCGAATGCCTTCCTGTGCGATCAACGAAATGATCGGATTGGCTTGTTCGGAATAGAGCCCTTCGACCGCATGGGCGATGGCGTTCATGCCCGAAACGGCCGACATCGCCGCAGGCAGGCCCAATGTCAGATTGACGTCATAGAGGATGACTTCGGGCAGCACGCGTGGGCTGGTCTGCGTGGTCTTCACGCCGTTTTCGGTCTGGCCGAGGATCGGGGTTGCCTCCGATCCCGCATACGTCGTCGGTATCGCGATCTGAGGCAAGTCGGTCCGCAACGCGATCGCCTTGGCCAGGCCAATGGTCGATCCGCCGCCGATCGCGATCAGGCAGTCTGCACCTGCCTCGGCAACCGCGGCCATCGCCACCTCGGTCACATCGACCGGCGTGTGCATCCGCGCACCGCAAAACGAGCCGCAAGCGAGAGCGCCGATGCGTTGGACAATCCGGTCGGCCTCGCCCGCCTGTTCGGGCGTCGTCAGCACAAACGCGCGCCCGGCGCCCAGCCGGACAATTTCATCGCCCAGGCTATCCAGACGATCTGGGCCGAACAGCACCCGCGCAGGGTGCGATTGATATATGAACGGGTTCAAGGCCTTGCTCCTGCCATCCGGGTTCAGCCCTGATCGGCGATTGCGACCGCAAAGGCGCAGCCGGTCTTGGCGGTGACGTCCGCCACAGTTGTCTCAGGTGCCAATTCGATCAGCGTTAGTCCTGTCGCCCGGTCCACCGCAAACACAGCGAGGTCGGTAATGATCAAGGCGACGCAACCAGCGCCGGTCAACGGCAGATCGCATGTGTCGAGGATCTTGGGGCTGCCATCCTTTGACACGTGGTCCATGATCACGATCACACGCTTGACCCCCGAAACGAGGTCCATAGCGCCGCCCATGCCTTTGACCATTTTGCCTGGAATGGTCCAGTTGGCGATATCCCCCGTGCGCGACACTTGCATCGCCCCCAGGATGGCGGCATCGATATGCCCGCCGCGGATCATGGCAAAGCTTTGGGCGCTGTCGAAATAGGTCGATGTTGGTAGCGCAGTGATGGTCTGTTTGCCGGCATTGACGAGATCTGGATCGACTTCGTCGGGATAGGGGAACGGGCCCATGCCCAGCATGCCGTTTTCCGATTGCAGCGTGATCTTGATCCCGGCGGGCAGATGGTTGGCGACCAGCGTCGGAATGCCAATGCCAAGATTGACGTAATAACCATCGTGCAATTCGCGCGCGGCACGTGCCGCCATTTCGTCGCGAGACCAGGGCATCAGATTTCCTCCGGACGGGGACGGGTGGTCAGTTTTTCGATCCGGCGTTCCGCAATCGTGCTTTTGACAATGCGATCGATGTAGATGCCGGGTACGTGCACGCCATCGGGATCGAGCGCGCCGTCGGCCACGATCTCGTCCACCTCGACCACGGTGACTTTGCCGGCGGTGGCCATCGGCGCGTTGAAATTGCGCGCGGTCTTGCGGAACACCAGGTTGCCTTCGCTGTCGGCTTTCCAAGCCTTGATGATCGAAAGGTCGGCGCGCATGCAGGTTTCGCGCACATACAATTAGCAGTCGAACATTTCGGTCGGTTTGCCCTCGGACACCACTGTGCCGACCACGGTGCGGGTGTAGAACGCGGGGATGCCCGCGCCGCCGGCGCGGATGCGTTCGGCCAGCGTGCCTTGCGGGGTGAGTTCCAGTTTCAGCTCGCCGTTCAGATATTGCGCTTCGAACAGCTTGTTGTCGCCGATGTACGAGGCGATCATCCGGCTGATCTGGCGGGTTTGCAGCAGCATCCACAGGCCAAAGCCGTCGGCACCCGCATTGTTGGAGATTACGGTCAAATCGCGCACGCCGGCGGCGCGAATCTCGGGGATCAGGCTTTCGGGATTGCCAACCAGGCCAAATCCGCCCGACATGATCGTCATGCCGTCGAACAGCAGATTTTCGAGCGCGGCGGCTGGCGAGGGGTAGATTTTGGAGGACATGGCCGGGTGAAACTCGCTTGTGCGGGGTGGGTGGCGACGATCAGAGCGCGGCCAATTGAAATGGGTGGTCGAGCGACTTCCAGCCGTTGGGGCAGACCCGCCCGTCGGGCGCGGTGCCGGGTCCATGCGGCACCAGATCGACGATCAGCGATGGTTTCACGCCGAACACCACATCGGAATCGAGATAATCCTCGCCCGCCACGAACAAGTGCGTCACCAGCGAGCGGTGGCCGGCGGCAGCGATGTGAAAATGCACATGCGCCGGGCGCCACGGATGGCGGCCCGACGCTGTCAACAGATCGCCGACCGGCCCGTCATCGGGGATCGGATAAGCCGGGGGGACGATCGACCAGAATTGAACAAGCCCTCGCGCATCGGTGCGAAACCGGCCGCGCAGAAAATAGCCGTCGCGCCCCGGATACTGGATGTCATAGCGGCCGTGTTCGTCGCATTGCCAGACAACCACATCGGCATCGGCCAGAGGTTGGCCGTCGGTGCCCGTGACCGCCGCAGTGACGAGCAGCAGATCGCCCGCCAACCCTGCGCCGATATCCGCGCCATTGAGCCGGGTCGGGGCATCATCGACAAAGAACGGCCCCAGCACGGTTGAATCGGTCGCACTGCTTTGCGTGCGATGTTCGATCGCATCGACCAGCATCGACAGGCCCAGCACGTCGGACAACAGGATGAATTCCTGGCGGCCACCCTGGCACATGTGCCCGGTACGGGTGATAAATTCGATACCTTGTGACCATTCCTCGATCGTCAGTGCGGTTTCGCGAGCGAAGGCGTGCAAGTGGCTGGTCAGAGCAAGCAGGATTTCGCGCAGACGCGGATCAGGCGTTTTTGCGAACTGGGCGGTGACCGCTGCGGTCAGGCTGGATTCAGTCTCGTACTTCAAGGGAATTGCCTTGCATTAACAGTTTCGATGGCATCAACTATTCTGGCGATCCTTACTTCACGCGACAGGATTTCGTCATTTTCATCAGAGGTCGACGGCTTTTTGTGCCCAATGACCATCGGTGCGGTTTCCTCAAGAAACAGCATCAGCACACCGCCGAGCAGCAGCCCGCCAAGCGCCAAATACAACATGGCTGCAATGCCGAATTGGCTAATCACGACCCCGGCAACAACCAGCGCAAGGCCGCCACCGAAAATCTCGCCTGCGCCGATGATGAGCCCAGCGGTTGATGATATCCGCCCCAGGGGGGCTGCCTCGGTTGCAACCGGGCCAGTCAACAGCGACAGCAAACCAAAGCTGAAGGCGCATGACGCGAACAGCAGAGCGAACAGTAGCGGGATATTGGCCCCGACTTGCATGAAGCCAAACAGCAGCACCGCGCCCAGCACAAACCCGATGATCCCCGCTGCGCGCCGGCCGATCCGGTCCGATGCCGCGGGCAGGCCCCATTGGCCGACAAACCCGCCGAAGCCGATCGCAGACGTAACCAGTCCCATCTCGCCTGAGGACAAATGCAGGTACCCGGTCAGATAGATCGGGATATTGGCGCTCAGCACGAAAATGCCGCACATCGCGCAAAACAGCCCGACCATGGCCAAGCCTACATTGCGATGCGCGAACAAGTCGCGCCAGTTGGCTTTGTCTGCTTTCGCGGCGTCCGGCCGTTCGGCAGCAGGCCGGGTGATGAAATCGGGCTCGCGGATCACGCGCCACAAGGCCACGGTCAGCAACAGCCCGGGCACTGCCACCAGCATGAATACCACGCGCCACGATACGGCCGAGAGCATCTGTGTGGCAAGGATCGGCCCGAAGCCCAGGCCGAACAGCGCAAACGCGCTTTGCTGCAACCCCTGGTTGAACCCGCGGCGCGACGGGCGCGATGCTTCGGCGGTCGAGGCAAAGCTGGTCGGGCAGAATGCGCCTTCAGCCACGCCCATCAACCCGCGCGCAAACAGCAAAGTGGCAAACCCGGCGGCAACGCCCGACAGGCTGGACAGCAAGGAAAATGCCAGCAGAGCCGGGATCAGCACTTTCTTGCGCCCGATCCGGTCGGACAGTCCGCCCATCAGCACCGCCGCCACGCCCCAGGTTACACCAAGTGCAGCGATCAGGTTGTTGATCTGTTGCGGGCTCATGCCAAGATCGGCGATCATGCTGGGCGCCAGCGGGGCAATGATCCAGCGATCGAGGCCAACCAGGCCGAACCCGAGCGTCAGCAGGGCCACCGCCCGGCGTTCATAAGCCGGTGTCCAGCCTGCCAGGCCTGCCACTTCGTTCATTTGCGCTGCCATGTCCTGCCCCACCGATCGTCTTGTGTTGAAAGCCAGGCTTGCGGTCACGCGCCTTGCGGAAACAGGCGCTTAGCGAGCAGCAACAGCCCCGCCGCCGCCATGTTGAGCGCGATCATCGTGCCGGTCAGAGGAATGTACGTGTGGCTGTGGTCATACAGCCAGCCACCGATGAACGGCGTGGCGGCGCTGGCGACCGTCTGCAGTGAAATCGCGACGCCCGAGATGGCGGCAAACCGGTTGGCCGCGGTGCATTTACTGAGCAAGGCCATCGCGCCGACTTGCACCACGCCGAAACCCGCGCCCAGCACCACCGGATAAGCATAGAACATGGCGGTGTTGTGCGCATTGGCCAGCAGCAGCAGCCCGATGCCATAGATGATGCTGCCCCCGGCCAGGCTACGGCGAAGGCCGGCCCGCTGGCCAAACGCGCCAATCAGGAAATTGCCGATCAGCGTCGATGCCGCCATCAGCGACATCGACCACGCGGCGTCGATCGGCGCGTGACCATAATCCTGCAACATCGCCAGCCCGTGCGCGATATACAGCGCGCTGCCGGCGCCGGCGACCATCATGCAAAAGATGACCAGCCAGATCTGGGGCGATTTCAGGCTGCCATCGCCCGTCCCGCCTCCCGGAGGGCCAAATTCAACCGGCGCGCCGGTGCTTGGCGGATCGCGCACGACCAGCACCGCAAGGGCGAGCGCGATCGCGCCCATCACCGTAAACACCAGCCAGCCCGCGCTCCAGTCGTGAGACCGCGCGACCACTTCGCTGATGAGCGGCGCTGCCACAAATCCGCCTGCGCCCATCGTGGCGTAGAGAATGGCAAACGGGCGAGCCTGGTTGTCGACAAACCAGCCCGCGACACAGGCCTGATTGGCAATGAACCCGCCCGCGCTCATCGCCAGCCCGATGAACAGGCCAAACGCAGCAACCGCCTGCAACGGCCCGTGGACCAGATATGCCATGACCAGCGATCCGATGATCATCGCAGCGCAGCCGCCAATCAATGTCCGCTGCGATCCAAAGCGGCTCACTGCGGCACCCATCAAAGGCGCGGTCGTCCCGGTGATCAGCATGTTGGCCGTCACCAGCAGGCCCAGCATGCTGCGGTCGAGCTTCATGGCGGTGACCATGGCCGTGTTGACGACGCTGGCGCCATAGATCGGGAACGCCGCATTGATGCACAGGATGCTCGCGCAGGCGGCAAGGATCCGCCATTTCTGATTGGCACTGCGCATCTGGCCGCCTGCCACAGCTGCTACATTCATCGCGTTCTCCCGTGTCGATCGCGAGGTCTGATGCCTGGCGTGCACCCTGCCCGGTTAGGCCAAGGTCATTCAATCAACAGCCCTACACCCAAATCCGTCCGGTTGGTGTACGGCCTCTTTGTACGCCAACCGGACGCGCGGGGGTCGCCAGTTGCGGTTCGTCATGCGGATGGCGCAACCAACACTGCGTTCGCTTGTGTCATGCAAGCCGCTCACAACAAACGAGGCATTCCATGTCCATGGCAGAGGTGCGTACCAAGGTAACCCTCCTACCTCCCGAACCGGGACTGACCCCTGAGGCTATGCTTGCGCGCGCCAAGGCGATGATCCCGACTTTGCGGTCGCGGCAGGCGCAGACCGAAGAAGCCGGGCGACTGCTGGATGAAACCAACCAGGAATTCCTTGACGCCGGTTTCTATCGGATTGTTCAGCCGCGCAGCTTTGGCGGCTATGAGTTCAGCCTGCCAACGTATGTGCAGGTGATGATGGAAATTGCGCGCGGTTGCCCGTCGAGCGCATGGGTGCTGGCGCTGGTTTCAGGCCATCCGATCATGCTGGCCGATTTCGACGTCAATGCCCAGATCGAAGCCTATGGCGCCGATGGCGATTATCGCTGCCCGTCGGTCGGATCGCCCGTGCCGGTGAAGCGCGAAGGCGCCGGCTATCGTGTGAGTGGCAGCTGGGACTACGCATCGGGCTGCGATGTTTCGACCCATGTGATGGTCAGCGGGCTTTGCCCCAACGAAGACGGGTCGATGACCGCCCGGCTGATGCTGGTCGATCGGGAGGATTGCACGATCGTCAACAACTGGCGGATGATCGGCATGCAAGGCACCGGTTCGCGCCAGGTCGTGGTCAAGGACTTGTACATTCCGGAATATCGCACCGCGCCCATGGCGATGTGGCAGGCCAAAAGCACCAATGCGGTGCACGCCAATCCGATGTACAGCGGACGCAAAGGTTCGTATTTTCTGATCGAGCTGGGCGCAGTGGTGATCGGCACTGTCAAAGGCGCGCTCGATCTGTACGAAGAGATCTGCCGCACCAAGGCAATGCGCTTTCCGCCGCGTATTCCGCTGTTTGAAAGCCACGAATTTCAGCAGTATTTCGGCGATGCGCAAGGCAAGATTGACGCGGCCGAAGCGCTGCTGCTCAAAATCACCGAGCGCTATGTCGAAGCGTGCTCGGCCGATCCGATCACGGGCGGCGAATTCAGCGAAGAAACCGACCGGCGGCTGTTTGTTGCGGCGCAAGAGGCGTGCCGGCTGGCCTGGGATGCGCTGGAGATCATCTTCACCACCGCCGGGACGAGCATTGGCGCCAAGGATTCGATGCTTGCGCGGATATATCGTGACGCCAGCGTGCAAAAGACCCATTTTGTGCAGCAGAAGTCGCGCACGGCGGTGAACGCGGCGCGGTTGCACTTCGGCATGTCGCCGCTGACTCCGTTCTGACCGATGGACCCGTTGCAAACGCCGGAAGGGGGCCCCGATCCGGCGTCGGTGCGCGAGGCGTTCAAGCGCCGTCGCGGCCACTGGAATGACGATTGGGAAGCCATGCTGGCCTATTCACCGGCCTATGTTGCGGCTTACCTGGAATTTTCGGCCTATGTTGCCGATCGGGGCACGTTGAGCCCCAAGTTCCGCGAGCTGATCTATGTCGCGACCAATTGCACGCCGACGCACATGTTTGAAAAGGGCCTGCGCAACCATGCCCGCCAGGCGCTGGCTTTGGGCGCGACGCGCGACGAGCTGATGGCCGTTGTCGCCACGGTCAGTGCGATGGGGTTTCATTCCTACGTCATTGCTGCCGGGGCCGTGGCGGATTGCGCACTTGAGCGCCCCGACATGCCTGCTGTCGAGGCAGTCCGCGCCGATCATGCTGCATTGTTTGGCGATGTTGACGATGCCTTTGACACGGGGATCGGGTTCGATCCCGCGTTTCACGCCCGCTGGCTCGATTTTGCGAATGCGCCGTTGCAGGGTGCCCCTGCCGTGCTGACCGCGAAAGAAGCACATCTGATTTCGCTGTCGGTCCATGTGCAATGCACCCAGCTGAACGCAACCGGTGCGCGGCTGCATGCGCGGGCGGCCCTGATGCATGGTGCGACGGTCGACGAAGTGCTCGATGTGGCGCGGCTGGTGTCGAGCATGGGGATCCACGCGATGGTGTTCGCGCTGCCGGTGATCAACGAACTGACTGGTACGAGCGCATGACCGTCGGGCACGATCTGCATTATACCGCCGGCTCAACCGATGCCTGCGGCTATTATGCGCAGCCCCGGTCCGGTACGATCCGGGGCGGCGTGCTGCTGGTGCACGAAGCGCCTGGCCTTGGTGCGCATCTGCGGCGGCGCGCGGATGCCGTGGCGGCGCTGGGCTATGCCGCGCTGGCGGTCGATCTGCATGGCGGCGGGCGGCTGGCCGCCAATCCGCCGCAAGCGCGCCAGTGGGTCGATGCGCTCAAGGCCGACCCTGATGAATTGATCGCCCGGCTGCACGGCGGGCTCGAAGCCCTGGTGCAGCAAAGTGGTGGTGCGGCGGCCAACCTGGCGGCAGCGGGATATTGCTTTGGCGGCTGGTGCGCGCTGGAACTGGCGCGCACCGGAGCGCCATTGCGCAGCACCAGCGTGTTCCATGGCGCGCTCGCCAGCACACGCGGTGCCGGCGAGATCGCCGGCTCGGTGCTGGTGTGCACCGGCGATGCCGATCCGTGGGTCCCGGCGGACCAGATCGCAGCGTTCACCGCAGAAATGGCGGCCGCGAAAATCGAGTGGCAGTTGTGTGTCTATGGCGGGGTCGGTCACGGCTACACCGACCGCGATGCGCCAGACATGCCCGGGTTTGGCTATGACGCCAGGGCCGATCGGCGCGCGTGGCAGTCGTTCGTTGCCCAGCTGGCAGAGCACAGTACCGACCCCGAGCGGGCGGCGTAAAGGAACAAGCAGCATGACGCGATACGATGGCAAAATCGTCCTCATCACCGGGGCCGCGCGCGGGATCGGCCTTAGCACTGCCCGCCGGCTGACCGATCTTGGTGCGCGCGTGTTCATTGCCGATCTCGATCGCGCCGGGGCAGAAGCGGCGGCGGCCAGCCTGCCTGGCGGCACCGCGCTGGGTTTTGGCTGCGATGTCAGCAAGGACAGCGATGTGGCCGCCTTGCGCGAAGCCGTGCTGGCTGCGGCGCCTGGCGGGATCGACATGCTGATCAACAACGCGGCCAAGCCACCGGTCACCGGTTCGGTCGCGCTGGTCGGTATCGACCAGTGGCGCGATGCGCTGGATGTCAATGTGCTGGGCTATGTGCGGATGATCAACGCATTTCTGCCCGAAATGCTGGCGCGCGGCAGCGGGCACGTCATCAACACCTCGTCGGGCCTGGCGCTGCTGCCCGATCCGCCGATCCGGTTCATGGGGCCCTATATCGCCTCGAAGGGCGCGCAATTGTCGATGAGCCATGCCTTTGCGCATGCGCTGGCTGGCACCGGCGTTGCCGTTTCGGTATTTTGCCCGGGGATTACCGCCACGTCAGACAAGCCGGGCGGCGATATGCCGCCGATCCCGGGCGCGCCGGCGCCGGCGGATTTCGCCATCGGCGTGCCGCATCGCCGCACGATCCGGGTCAGCGCGGACTATGCGTCGGGCGTGTTGATCGACGGACTGGCGCGCGGCGATTACCTGATCTGTTCGCAGGACGGCTATCTGCCCGATCTGATCCAGTTCGCCGAAGCCAATTTCGATCCGGGCTCGATCGTGCGCGCCGCCGAAGCGGAAGCTGTCTGACCCTCAAACACGAGGGCAGGGGAGAGACCAATGGGACGGTTAACATACCTCGACAACAGCGATCTGGCGCCCGAGTTCCAGGACATTCCGCGGATGAAATCCAACATCACGCGGGCCGTCGCGCACAGCCCGAAACTGGCGCGCAATGTCGCCGGGCGCGGCATGTATTTCCGGCACGACAGCACGCTGGACGTGCGTCTGCGCGAGCTGGCCATACTGCAGGTGGGCTATTCCGCGCGGTCAGCCTATGAATGGGCGCACCACGTCGATATCGCGTTGTCCTTCGGGGTCAGCGCGGACGATATCCGCGCGATTGCGCTGGATACGCAAGGGATTGCCACGCACCTTGATCCGGTGGCGTCGGCAGTGCTGGCGGCAGCGCGTTCGCTGACCGACGCGATCGTGCTGCCTCAGGCCATTTTCGATGTGCTGGCGGGGGCGATGGACACCACGCAACTGGTCGATCTGCTGGTGGCGATCGGCGAATACAACGGCCTGGTGCGCGTGATGGCGGCCATCGAGATCGACCTCGAACCCGAATATCTGGATTACCTCGTGCAGTTTCCGCTGCCGGCTTGATTTTCATTCGTACAAAAAAGGACGGTTCCTCATGAAATTGCTCAGCTTTACCCACGACGGTCGCGACAGCTTTGGCGCGGTGGTCGGAACGCGCGTCGTCGACCTCGGTCTGAAATTTGCCGGCGTCTATGCCGATATCGTTGCCGTGCTGAAGGCCGGTGCGCTCGACGAAGTCGAAGCCGCGATTGCCGGAGCGACCGGCGATTATGACCTGGCCGACATCACGTTCCTGCCGGTCATTCCCAATCCGCCCAAGATCATCTGCATCGGCGTGAACTATGATTCGCACCGCACCGAAATCGGTCGTGACCCCAGCGCGCGGCCGATGGTGTTTGCGCGGTTCACCGCCAGCCAGGCCGCGCATCTCGAACCGATGCTGCTGCCGCCCGAATCCGAAACGTTCGATTATGAAGGCGAAATTGCCGTGATCATCGGCAAGGCGGGGCGCCGTATCGCCGAGGCCGATTGCTGGGACTACATTGCCGGCTATGCGCCCTATAACGACGGCAGCATTCGCGAATGGCAGCGCCACACCGCTCAGTGGGTGCCGGGCAAGAACTTCTACAAGACCGGCGGCTTTGGTCCGTGGATGACGACCCGTGGCGAAATCGCCGACAACCAGACGCTGCATCTGAAAACCCGGCTGAACGGCGTGGAATTGCAGAACGCCACCAGCGACGAGATGATTTTCTCGATCCCCTATCTGATCGAATATTGTTCGACTTTCATCCCGCTCGAACCCGGTGATGTGATCGTGACGGGCACGCCGGGCGGGGTTGGCGTGCGGCGCGAACCCAAATTGTTCATGAAGGACGGTGACCTGGTCGAAGTCGAAATCACCGAAGTCGGCGTGTTGCAGAACCCGATCAAGGCCGAACACGTCTGATCAACCGGATTACCCTGACGTCGGACCACGACGGTTTCCAGGTGGGCGCGTGGCATATGGCGACGCGCCGCCCGCGTCTTGGCGCGGTGTGCGTGCTGCAGGAAGTGTTTGGCCTGACTCGGCATATTGCCGACATGATGCAACGCCTGGCCGACCAGGGGTACGATTGCATCGCGCCTTCGCTGTTTGACCGGATCGAACCCGGATTTTTGCGCGACGATGATCCGGACCACCTGGCAGAAGGCATCGCGGCTGCGCGGGCGACGCCCAATCCGCAGGCGCTCGGCGATATGCGCGCTGCGCTGGCGTTTCTCGGGGAAGGTCCGAAATTCGCCGTGGGTTTTTGCTTTGGCGGGGTGATGGCGTGGCTGACGGCGCAGCACATCACCGGTCTTGCCGGGGCCGTTTGCTTTTACGGGCGCCGGATCATCGATGAACTCGATGCGCCGCTGCGCTGCCCGGTGCTGATGCACTACGGCGATCGCGACGCGGGCATTCCGCCAAACGATGTTGCCCTGGTGGCAAGCCGCTATCCGGAGGCGCGCATCCACATCTATCCGGCAGGGCATGCGTTTTGTCGCGAAGGTGGCGAACATTTCGACGCGGCGTCGCGCGACCTGGCCATCGCGCGGACGCTGGAGTTCATGCGCTCGCGCTAGCCGTGGTGCCACATGGGAGCGCCGGCCACCCAACTGCGCATGGTCACCAGATGGTCCAGCCGGATCGAACCGACGAACACCGTTTTGCGGTCTTCACCGCCGAAGGCGATGCTGGCGGGAAAGTTCAACACCTCTGCAGTAGGGTCTTCAAACAGGCAGTGAATGCGGCCGTCCGGGTCGATGCGGTGGATGCCGTTGCGGGTCACTTCGGTGACCCACAGGCCGCCCTCCACGTCAAAGGCCAGACCGTCGACTACGGCGCCTGTAAACAGCGGGTCGGGCCCGAACGATTCAACCGGCCCCAAATCGCCGCTGCCCAGAATGCGCATCCGCACCACCCGGCCGCGCCGACTTTCGGCCAGATAGACGTGATGCATCGCCGGATCGAAGCGCAGCTCGTTGGCAAAGCACAGGCCCGATGCCATGACTCGCGGGCCGGTGGTCGTCCGTTTCACCAAGTAACCGTCGGGTATCGGCTGATCGATGGCGCGCGATCGCGGCACGGTGCGGGTGGAAACGGTCAGCCACAGATCGCCCGCCGGATCGAAATGGACAAAGTTGGCCGCGCCCAGATCATGGCCGTCGACTTGTGCGAATTCCAGGCGGCCCGTCCCGTCCGGGGCCAAAGCGTGGACCGTGCCGCTGTCAATTCCGGCCAGGTAGAGCGTGCCGTCGCGGTCTTGCGCGATACCGTTGGTGGTGCCGCCGGGGGCAGGGACATGACGGCACCCGCCACCCGCGCCGATCAGCGTCACGCCGCCCCGGCTGTCGGATACGATCAGATCGCCATCGGTTCTGACCAGCACGCATTCCGGTCGCCGCAGGGCAGCGCCGATCCGCCCAAGCGGGACCAGATCAACCATCATGCTGCCCGGTGATCACGGGCAATGCGGTGATCAGGGCTTCGGCTTCGGCAAGCGTGCTGGCGGTGCCGAAAATATAGTGATCGGGGCGGATGATCAGAACGGCTGCGCCGAGCGTTGCCAGATAATCGTCGGCATCGCCCTCCAGCAACACTGCACCTGCCACGCGCAACCGGTCGTGCGTTGCCGGGGAAAAGCCGGCCGCGAAGCCGGTGATGACCAGCACCGCAAAATGCAGGCCCACCACATCGTCCATCCGCTTGTCGCCGGGCAGGATCGGCTGTGCCGCCAGCGTGCCGGCCAGCGGATTGGCGCTTTGTCCCCACAGCGCGCCGCCAAGCCGTGGACGGATCGGCGTCATCACTTGCGGGCTCGACAGCAGCATGGCGTCGCGTGCCTGCGCCTTGTCGGGATCGGTTTCGGCGATAAATCCGCCGATCCTGTTGGCCTCGGCAATATATTGGGTGACGTGCGGCGCGAGCTCCTGGTGATAGCTGTCGAGCAAGCCGGGATCGGCCGCCCCGCTGAGCGCGAGATCGATCTTCCACGCCAGGTTGATCACATCGCGCAGGCCGGCGCACAGCCCTTGCCCCAGAAACGGCGGCGTCTGGTGTGCCGCATCGCCCGCGATCATCACGCGCCCGTCGCGCCAGTGCGAGGCAATGGCCGATCGGAACACATAGACCACCGCGCGTTCCAGCGTCACATGCTCTGGCGAAATCCACCGTTTCAGCAGCGGATAGACCTGATCGGGCAGCGCAAACGTCGCCGGATCGTCGCCGGGCAGCAACATGACTTCCCAGCGCCGCCGCCGCCCTGCGCCCTCGATATAGGTAAACGGGCGGGCGGGGTCGCAATATTGCACCGTGCCTTCGGGCAATTCGGGTGCGCCGGGGTTCAGGATGAAGTCGGCGACCAGCCATTGTTGCGATGGGGCCAGTATGGTCAGCTCTGCACCGATCAGTGCGCGCACGGTGGAATTCGCCCCGTCGCAGCCGACGACATAGCGGGCGCGCGCCTGCCAGGGTTCGCCCGCCTCGGTCTGCGCGACAAGCGTGACGGCGTGCTCGTCCTGGTCGAGCCCGGTCAGCCGCAGGCCGCGTTGCACGGTGACCAGCGACGAGCCGGCAATCCGGGTCTGCAATGCGTGTTCGAGATCGGGCTGGTGAAAGCGGTTGCTGTCGCGCCAGCCGTGGATGCCCGGCGTGATCGGCCGTGGCCAGTCGATCAGCATTCTGCCATCTTTGTCTTCGAACCGCATCCGGGCATAAATGCCGAGCTGCGACGCTAGGACATCGCCGATGCCGGCCGACTGCAGCACGCGCATCGCTTCCCCGTCGATGTGGGTGGCGCGGGGCAGGGGATAGGATTGCGGGAACTGTTCCAGCACCAGCACGCGCCGTCCCTGCCGTTCGAGCAGGTTGGCCAGCGCCGCACCGGCCGGGCCATAGCCGATGATGGCGACGTCATAAGTTTCGGTCATCGCCGCGTGATCCATCACGTCCGAAGCTATGGTCACAACGCCCGGATGTTTTGTGCGGTTGCCCGGCTCCACGCGTCCAGCGGCATGAAACCCGGCGCGTTGCGGCACAGGTTTTCGGTAAACGCGACAATCTCTTCTTCGCTGGCGGCGAGGTCGATCGTGGTGCGGTGCGGCTGGGTGATGTACCACGGCGTATCGACATAGGCTTCGATACGATTGCCTTCGGGATCGGCGAAATAGACCGACCATGCGATGCCGTGGGTCAGGGGTTCCAGATTGCCGATGCCCGCATCGACGAGATGCTGATAGACCCGGCGCAATGCGGCCAGCGTCTTGAGCCGGAAGGACAATTGGTTGATCAGGTGCTGTTCGCTGTCGGGGCGGCCAGTCGCCAGCACCAACTGGTGATGCGACGTGGGATCGGCGGTCAGAAACACGATCGACCGCTTTTCATTGCGCGCGATGTCGGTCACGGCAAAGCCGAACACGTCCTGATAAAAGGCCAGCATGCGATCAAAGTCGCGCACATACAAACCGACATGGCCAATTTCCACGGCGCTATCCTTTTCCCGACGCGATGAAAGACGCGTTTACCCGGCGTTCGTTCGAAAGATCGGTAGGACGGCGGCATAGACCCGGCCACCGCCATAGGCCCGGCGTCCGCTGTGCGAACTTCAGTGCGGCGATGTTGGGTCGAGCACAAAGCTGGCGAGGCGTGCCTCGATTTCAGCTTGCGCGTTCATCAGCGCGGGGACGAATTTTTCGAGCGCATCGGGCAGGCGCACCGCCCGCGATATCCAGGCGATGTCGATGCAGGCCAGTACGCCTTCGCCATGGCGGATCGGCACCGCGATCGATGTGACATGCGGATATGTATAGCGCTGCTCCAGCGCGTAACCCTTTTCGCGCACGGTCTGCAGCATCGGCCGGGTGTGTTCACCCACTTGCGCCTCGGGATCGACCGCATCGCCGAATTGCTGCAAATGCGACAGGATCTGCTCGGCCTCCTGCGGCGGACAGAACGCCAGATACGTGCGGCCGACCGCGCTGCTCAGCATCGATCGCTGGCGATCGTTGAATTCCTGAACATCGATCCGGTACGGGTTCTGCAGATGGGTCGAATCGCGCTGGACCATCGCATAGTCTTCAAACGAGGCGATTTCGCAGGTCCACACCACTTCCTTTTGCAGCTTTACCAGCGTGGGCATGGCGGCCCAGTGCGCCCAGGCCTTTTCGGTCAGGCCGTTTTCGAGCGTGCGGGTTTCCAGCGTGGGATGATAGATCTTGTCCTCGTCGACCGAGACAAGCCCGCTGTCGAGCAATGTGCCCAGGATGCGATAGACCGTCGGGCGCGACAGGTTGAGCTGGTCGGCAATCGCCTGACACGAACTGCCGCCGCTCTCGCTGATGATTCGCAGCGCGTTCAACCCCCGCGACAGGGCGCGTATGGTGTCGGTCATGGTGTTCCTGACGGCATTGTTTTTTGATCCCGCACGATCGTAGCTTAACCGCCAGGCCAAAACCACCCGCAGACACCGGACACCAGGCGGACGGTTTGCCACATCGATTGGTCACCAAATTCCAGACAGAGCAAAGGTGACCCAAGCCGCCTCACAGATTTGGGGTCTGCACAAAACGGGACTGGGGTAGATGTCGCAAAGTGATCCGGTACGCGGCAAAGGGTATGGCTGGCGGATGCGTCTGGGGAT
>CAITOD010000711.1 GCA_903893935.1 uncultured Sphingomonadales bacterium | reverse complement strand
GCCCGAATTTTCCGCGACATTGCCGCCGATCGAGCACGCGATCTGGCTCGACGGATCGGGCGCATAATAGAACCCGGCGTGTTCAACCGCTTGCGTCACCGCCAGATTGGTCACGCCGGGCTGCGTCACCACGATCCGGTCGTGGTAGTCGATATCGAGAATGCGGTTGAACCGCGCCATGCCGAGCAGCACCGCATCGGCCAGCGGCAGCGCCCCGCCCGACAGCGACGTCCCCGATCCGCGCGGCACCACTTTGATGCCGTGTTGATGGCACCAGCGCAGCACCTGCGACACTTGCGCGGTGGTTTCGGGCAAGACCACCAGCAGCGGCGGTTGGCGATACGCAGTCAGCCCGTCGGATTCATACACGCGCAAGGCGTCGGGCTGATCGATTACCCCGTTTGGTACGATCGCGCGCAAGGCCCGTGCGATCGTATCGCGCCGGGCAATCACCGCTTCGTCGACAGGGGGCATGGCGAGCATGGTGACCGCTCCGATCAATCGCAGCGGGCGGGATCGCCCGCACCGCTTTGTCGTGCCGCGTGGCATAGACACCGGCAGCAGACAGCGGTAGACGGAAAAAATAAAAATCACTCTTTCTTCAAGGGCAAGAATGAGCGCCGATTTCGATTACGAGCTGTTTGCCCGCATTGCCGAACTCGGCAGCATTTCTGCTGCGGCGGCCAAGCTCGGCATGTCGGTGCCGATGGCGTCCAAACGGCTCGCCCGGCTCGAAGCGCGGCTGGGCACGCGGCTGATCAACCGCACCACGCGGCGCATCGCGCTGACCAGCGCCGGATCGCAGTTCCGCGACGACGTTGTCGCCATTCTCAATGCGATCCAGTTGGCCGAAGACCGCCTGGTCGGGTCCACCCGGCGGTTGTCGGGAACGATCCGCGTGTCTGCGCCCACGTCGTTCGGCCGCATGCATGTCGCCCCCTATCTCGCGCCGTTTCTCGAAGCGCATCCGCAAGTCGACATCGAATTCGACCTGACCGACAGCTTTGTCGATCTGCTGCGCGACGGGGTCGATCTGGCAATCCGCATCGCCGGCCCGTGCCCGGCATCGCTCGCCGCGTGCGTGCTGGCGCCCAACCGGCGCATCCTGTGCGCGGCGCCCGCCTATCTGCAGCGCCATGGCACGCCCGTTTCGCTGCGCGATTTGCACCAGCACAAAGCGCTGGCCGCGCACGGCCAGTCGCCGTGGCGGCTGGCGGGGCCCGAAGGCGCCGTGGCTTTCGACGTCAAATCTGCCGTGCGCACCAATTCGAGCGAAGTCGTGCGCGAACTTGCGCTCGCCGGGCTGGGCGTGGCGCTGCGCTCGTTATGGGATATCAACGCCGATCTGGCCAGCGGGCGCCTGGTGCGCGTGCTCGAAGCTTGCGAGGGCCTGACCGATGTGCATATCCAGGCCGTCTATCCCGCCAACCCGACCCCGCCCAGACGCGTGCTCGCGCTGATCGCCCATCTGCGTGCGCTTTACTATCCCGCCCCGCCGTGGGATCGACCCTGACGCCGGTGTCCGGGTGCGTGCCAGCGCTCAGGCGGCGCGGTTGGCCTGGGCTTTCGCTTTGCCGCCCGGTGTGACGCGGGCGATGGCAGCGGCGAGCGAGGCGCTTGCGTCGGCTTCGCAGGCCTGCGGCAGGCCGGCGATCTGGCCGGGGCCGGAGATCGCGTCGGCGCCATAGCACCTGGCGAGATCGATCCACACGTTGTCGATCGGCTGCCGGTTGGCGAGATCGTAGAACAGGGCAATCAGCGGCTGATCGGGCGCGTCGCTGTTCTGCCCGATCACCACCGCGAGCCGGCCAGAGCGCAATTCGACCACCGATCCGGTCGGCCAGATCCCCACGGTGGTTTCGAACACGGCAAGCAGATCGGTGTCAAACGCGCCCGGATCGGCTTTCATCCGGCGCAAAGCGTCGGCCGGGTCGATCCGTGGCTGGCCTTCGCCGCCGGTCGCCAGCAGGTCATAGGCGTCGCAGATCGCCGCCATCCGGCCGAGCTTGCTCAGCGCGGCGCCGCCGGTGCCATGCGGCCAGCCGCCGCCATCGATGCGTTCGTGATGTTCGAGGCAGGCGCGCGCCACTGCATCGGACAAGCCGCTGCGCACGATGAAATCGTGACCCAGTTGCACGTGGCTTTGCCAGATCGCCGCCGGCAGGTTGCGCGGATCGCCGCTGCGGTCGGCCTCGTCGATCGGCAGGAGACTTACGCCGCTGTCGAGCAGCAAGCCGGCCAGCCCCGCCGTGTGCAGATCGAACGTCGGCAGCCGCATGCTGCGGCCGAGCGCGATCATCAGCGCCGACGTTGCCAGCGCGTGGCGATAGACATGTTCACTGTCCTGACGAAACCGCATCAGGCCATTGAAAGCAAAGGGATTGCTTTGCATCGAGGTGATGATTGAATCGATCACCGGGGTGATCGTCGCCGGGGTGATCGCTTTGCCGAGCCGCAGTTCGAGAAACACGCTGGCCACCGCTTTGAGGCCGCGTTCGGCAACTGTGTTGGCCCG
>CAITOD010000710.1 GCA_903893935.1 uncultured Sphingomonadales bacterium | reverse complement strand
CTTTCCTCCCCGAAACGGGGAGGGGGACCATGCGCAGCATGGTGGAGGGGTGGGGCCGGATAATCCTGTCCTCTCCGGTGAAGCGCCAAGTCGCGGAACCCCTCCACCACCCTGCGGGCGGTCCCCCTCCCCGTCCCGGGGAGGACAGGCGTGATGCGTAAGCCTCCGCTTCTGGCCACGCTGGTGGTCATGCTTGCCATCGCGGCGATGGTCGGGCTCGGTGTGTGGCAATTGCATCGGCTGGCGTGGAAGGAGGCGGAGCTGGCGCAGTTCACCGCCGCTGCCGCCATTCGGACACCGCTGGTGGCAACCGGGGCCGACTTGCCCAAAGGCGCCGGCTTTCGCCATGTCGTGTGGAATTGTCCCGAGCCCGGCGTCGACCAGGTGGTCGGCGGGCGCAATGCCAACGGGCAATCGGGCTGGGCGCATGTGGTGCTGTGCATGCACCGCGCGGGCGATATGGCCACGTTGATGCCGGTGGTGATCGGCTGGTCGAACACGTTGGCGCCGGTCAAATGGACCGGCGGCTGGCTCACCGGGGTGGCCGTGCCGGGGATCAAATCGGGGGTGGTGCTGCCCGCGGCAAGCGCGCTGTCGCGCAATCTTGATTGGCATATTGTCGCCGATCCGCCGCTCGCCGGGCTCATGGCCAATGCGCGGCCCGATCCGCGCGACATTCCCAACAACCATTTGTCATACGCGATCCAGTGGTTCCTGTTCGCCGCGACCGCGCTGGTCATCTATCTGCTGGCGTTGCGCAAACGCTGAGCGGTTGCCTTGCGCCGGCATAGCGGCTAGCCGCGCGGCGATCACACGGGGTTTCGCATGCATTATGTCAGCACGCGGGGGAACGCGCCCGCACTCGATTTCGAAGCGGTGACGCTGGCCGGGCTCGCCGATGACGGCGGGCTCTATGTGCCCGAAACGTGGCCGCGCTTTTCGCACGCCGAAATCGCCGCGATGGCGGGGCTGTCCTATGCCGAACTGGCGCAGCGGGTGATGCGGCCGTTTGTCGGCCAGAGCCTGACGCCCGAGCGCCTGCTGGACCTCACCACCACCGCCTATGGCCGCTTTGCGCATGCGGCGGTCACTCCGCTCAAGCAGCTTGACGAGCGGCAGTGGCTGCTCGAACTGTTCCACGGGCCGACATTGGCGTTCAAGGATGTGGCGCTGCAATTGCTCGGGCTCCTGTTCGAGGAATTCCTCGCGCGGCGCGATGATCATCTGACGATTGTCGGCGCGACTTCGGGCGATACCGGATCGGCGGCGATCGACGCGGTGGCGGGGCGCGCCAAAGTGGATATTTTCATGCTCCACCCGCACGGCCGGGTCAGCGATGTGCAGCGGCGCCAGATGACCACGGTGCTCGACGGCAATGTCCACAATATCGCGATCGATGGCAGCTTCGACGATGCCCAGGCCACGGTCAAGCGCATGTTCAACGATGCGCAAGTGACCGGGCGCTTTGCCATTGCGGCGGTCAATTCGATCAACTGGGCGCGGCTGATGGCGCAAGT
This sequence comes from uncultured Sphingomonadales bacterium, assembly GCA_903893935.1. Classification (GTDB taxonomy): domain Bacteria; phylum Pseudomonadota; class Alphaproteobacteria; order Sphingomonadales; family Sphingomonadaceae; genus Novosphingobium. Next base: position 8,097 of record CAITOD010000710.1, on the reverse strand, counting down.
GGTCTATTATTTTGCGGCCGCACTCCAGCTCGGCGCGCCGCAGCGCAAAGTGGCGTTTGCCGTACCAACGGGCAATTTCGGCGATGTGTTCGCGGGCTATGTCGCGGCGCAAATGGGGCTGCCGGTCGAACGGCTGATTGTCGCGACCAATATCAACGACATTCTGCATCGCGCGCTGTCGAGCGGGGATTATTCGGCCGGATCGGTCACGCCGACCGCAGCGCCTTCGATGGATATCCAGGTTTCGTCCAATTTCGAACGGCTGCTGTTCGATGCCGGCGGGCGCGACGCCGCGCTGATCGCGGCGCAAATGAAACATTTCGAAGCGACCAAAGCGCTGCAACTGACCAATACGCAACGCGCGGCCATGGCCACGCTGTTCACCAGCGCGCGCGCCGATGCCGGGGCAATGGTGGCCGCCCAGCGCTGGGCTTATGCCGCATGCGGCGAAGTGATCGACCCGCACACCGCGATTGCGCTCCATGCCGCGCGCACGATCGAGGGCCTGCCCGATGATGTGCCGGTGGTGACGCTGGCGACCGCGCACCCGGCCAAGTTCGGCGATGCGGTCCATGCCGCGATCGGCGAGCGCCCCGCGCTGCCGGCGCGCGTGGGTGACTTGTTCGATCGCCCGGAACGCTTCGACCGGCTGTCGGGCGATTATGCCACTGTGCGTGATTACGTGACCGCGCGCGCCACGCCGCGCCACGGTTGATGGCCGAACTGGCGCTTGCCCCGGGCCTGATGATCGGCACCGGCTGGGACCACTTCACGCTGATCGATTCGGGCCACGGGCGCAAGCTCGAGGCTTACGGCACCTATCGCTTCATCCGGCCCGAACCACAGGCGCTGTGGCGCCCGCGGCTGGCGGAGTGGAGCGCGGACGGCGAATTCATCCCCGGCTCGGATGAAGACGGCGGCGGGCGCTGGCATTTCAACCGCCCGGTGCCGCGCGAAGGCTGGCCGCTGGCGCGCGGGGCGGTGCGCTTTACCGCCGCGTGCACGCCGTTTCGGCACCTGGGCTTTTTCCCCGACATGGCGCCGGTGTGGGACTGGATGGGCGAGCGGCTGGCGGGTTGCGATGCGGCAGCGACGCTCAACCTGTTCGGCTATACCGGGGTCGGTACGCTGTCGCTGGCGCATCATGGCCCGGTCACGCATGTCGATGCCTCGAAAAAATCGGTCGCGCAGGCGCGCGCCAATGCCGCCTTGTCGGCGATGGAAGACCGGCCGGTGCGCTGGATCGTCGACGATGCGGTCAAATTCACCGCGCGCGAAGTGCGCCGCGCGCGGCGCTATGACGGGATCATTCTCGATCCGCCCAAATTCGGGCGTGGGCCCGAAGGCGAAGTGTGGCGGCTCGAAGACGGCTTGCCCGGCCTGATCGCCGATTGTGCGCAATTGCTGGACAAAGACAGCCGCTTCCTGTTCCTGACGGTCTATGCGGTGCGGATGTCGTCGCTGGCGCTGGCCGGGCTGCTCAACGAAGCCTTGCACGACTTGCCTGGCACGATCGAACATGGCGATCTGGCGATTGCCGAACAGGGCGAGGGGGGCCGCGTGTTGCCCACCGCGATCTTCGCGAGATGGTCGCAGCTTAACCGGGTCGAACGATAAGAGGGAGTAATAATGGCCGAAATCGCGGTTTTGCGCGGGACCACTGCTGGACAAGACACTGCGGCGGTGCCAGAGGCCCGCGCCGTGCATGACAGTCTGATCCTTGAAGTCGCCAATATCGAAACCCACGTGCTCACCGGGATTTATTCCGAAGAGACCGGGCGCGCGCAGCCCTTGCGCATCTCGATCAGCGTGGCGCTCGCGCCCGAGCGCCAGTTCACGCCCGATACGCCGCTGTCGGCGAGCAAGAACTATATGGACCTGAAATTCGCCGCGACGCGCGGGCTGCCGCCGGGCGTGCATTTCACGCTGATCGAATCGGTCGGCGACCATATTGCCGAAACGCTGTTTCTGCAGGATGCGCGGGTCGAACGCGTAACGGTCAAGATCGTCAAGCTGGCGATCAGCGAAGCCGACGAAGAAATCGGCATGACGCTGACCCGGTATCGGCGGGGATGACCGCGCCGGGCGCATTGGCAGAGGCGCGCCCGCTCGCGCTGATAACCGGGGGCTGGCGACGGATCGGCGCGGCGATTGCGCGAAGGCTCGCCGGCGCCGGTTATGATCTGGCGCTGCATGCGCACCATGCCGAAAGCTTCGATACGCAATTCGTGGCAGAGCTTGGCGCACTGGGCGCTGCGGTGGTGCCGCTGACAGCCGATCTCGCCTGCCAGGAAGATGTGGAAGCGCTGATCCCGGCAGCGATTGCGGCAAGCGGCGGCGTTCCGGCGCTGCTGGTCAATTGCGCGTCGGTGTTCCGCGACGATTGCGCGCAGACGTTCGATGCGGCGGCGCTCGACCTGCACTTTCGGGTCAATTGCCATACCCCGCTGCTGCTCACACGCGATCTGGCGAGGGCGCTTGCGACGTCGGGCAGCGAGGGCGCCGTGGTGCATATCATCGACCAGCGGGTGCGCAATCCGGTGCCCGACCAGATCAGCTACACGCTGTCGAAGCAGGCGCTCCATGCCTCGGTGCGGACAATGGCGCGCAGTCTTGCGCCGACATTGCGCGTCAACGCGGTGGCACCCGGACTGACGCTGCCGACCGATGATTACGACGCCGCGCAGTGGGACCGGCTGGGCGCCCTGATGCCGCTCGACCGGTTGCCGGTTCCCGAAGACATTGCCGATGCGGTGCTGCATCTGGCGCAGGCACGCGCCACCACCGGCGAGACTTTGTTTGTCGATGGCGGTGCGCACCTTGAATCTTTCGCCCGTGACTTCGTATATCTGGCGCGATGATGCTTTACACACCGCTTGCGCCCGGTGCGGCCCCGCTGATCGACCGCTTTGCCCGGTCGATCACGTATCTGCGGCTGTCGGTGACCGATCGTTGCGACTTGCGCTGTACTTATTGCATGCCCGAACGCATGGAATTCCTTCCGCGCGCCGAAGTGCTCACGCTGGAAGAGCTCTATCTGGCGGCGCGCGCGTTCATGGCGCGCGGCGTGCGCAAGATCCGCCTGACCGGGGGCGAACCGCTGGTGCGGCGCGACATGATCGATCTGGTGCGCGCGCTCGGCCGCCATGTCGGGACCGATCTCGACGAGCTGACTTTGACCACCAATGGCACGCGGCTGGCCGAATTTGCCGAAGACCTGGCCGCCGCCGGGGTGCGCCGGATCAATGTCTCGCTCGACACGCGCGACCGCGCCAGGTTCGCAAAGCTGACCCGGCGCGACCAGCTTGACCAGGTGCTCGCCGGGATCGCTGCGGCCCGCGACGCCGGGATCAAAGTCAAACTCAACACGGTCGCGCTCAAGGCGATCAACGAAGACGAAATCGCCGATCTGGTGGCCTGGGCGCATGCCGAAACCCACGCGATCACGCTGATTGAAGTGATGCCGCTGGGCGATGTCGGCGCCGATCGCTTCGATCACTACCTGCCGCTCGATGGCGTGCGCCGCGAACTCGAGGCACGCTGGACGCTGGTGCCCAGCGACGCGCGCAGCGGCGGCCCGGCGCGCTATGTCGATGTCGTGGAAACCGGTGGCCGGCTGGGCTTCATCACCCCGCTGACCGGCAATTTCTGCGCCGGCTGCAACCGCGTGCGGCTGACCGCGACCGGGCAACTATTCATGTGCCTGGGCGGCGAAGGCCAGGTCGATCTGCGCGCGGCCTTGCGCAGCGACAACCGCGAAGCGGCGCTCGATGCGGCTTTTGCGCGCGCGATGGGCGAGAAGCAGGAACGCCACGATTTTGCCATCGCCGGGCCGGGCGGCGCGCCGCGGCTGGCGCGGCACATGTCGGTTACCGGCGGATGAGCGCGCGGCTGGTGTTCCTGGGCCGGCTCGAAGATCTGGCGGGCGTGCCCGAAATGGCGGTTGCCGCCGGGCCCCTCGAAGCGGTGTTTGCGCAGTTGCCGCGCGAGCTGGCGGTGGCGCTGCTCGAACCCAATGTACGGCTGGCGCACAATGGCCACTTGCTTGCCGAAAGCGGCGGGATCGTGCTCGAAGCGGGCGATGAACTGGCGTTCCTGCCGCCGGTCAGCGGCGGCTGATCATGCCCGATGCCCGCCTGCCTGACGCGCGGCTTCTCGATGCGCGGCTGATGGATGCGCCTTTTGATCCGGCGCTCGAACTTGGCCGGTTTAACGCCGGCGTGCCCGAATCGGGTGGGGTGGTCAGTTTTCTGGGCAAAGTGCGCGCCGACCACGGGGTCGCAGCGCTCGAAATCCGGCATTATGCGCCAATGACTTTGCCCGGCTTTCGCGCGCTGGCGCAAACCGCTGCGCGGCGCTGGCAACTCGATGGCCTGCTGATTGTCCACCGCATCGGCGAAATGGGGCCGGGCGACCCGATCGTGCTGGTCGCTGCGGCGTCGGGCCACCGCCGCGATGCCTTTGCCGCGACCGATTTCGTGATGGATCACCTCAAAGGCGAAGTCTGGCTGTGGAAGCGCGAGCGCACCGCCGCCGGCTGGCGCTGGATCGAACCGCGCGCGCAGGATCACCAGGATCGCGCGCGCTGGGGGTAATACTCGCAACTCCCCCCTCCCCTGAAGAGGAGGGGGGAGGAGCCAATCAGAACTTGAGGCGCAGAGTGCCGCCGAACGTGCGCGGCGCGCCGAGGAACGCATCGAGCACGCCGGTTGCGTTGGTCGGTACGTTCTGGAAGCCCGAGTTGAACGCAATCTGCTTGTAATTGGTGTTCAGCAGGTTTTCGGCCCAGAATTCGAGCGCCCAATGTTCATCGCGCGGGCTGAACGCGATGCGCCCGTTGGCGAGCAGATAGCCGTTCTGGTACTTGCCGGGATCGAGATCGGACCCGGTGTTGTAGCCGGACGAATATTTTCCGCCGAGGTTGAAGCGCAAATTGTAGTTGTCGGCGATCGGCTGCGTGTACGTGCCCGACAGCGACAGCGACCAGAACGGCGCAAGCGACAGCCTTGAATGCGCCGAACCGAGGAACCCGGTCTGGCCTTGCAGCGTGGCAAGCTGCGCGGCGTTCAGGTTGTAGCGCGTGTCGGAGTAGGTAACGCCGCCCTGAACCCGGAAATCGTTGCTGGCAATCCACACAAAGTCGGCATCGACACCTTTGCTGATGACCGAAGGCACCGAGGTGACGACGAACACCAGCCCGTTGAAGGTGTTGAGCTGGAAGCCTTTGTAGCGCTGGTAAAACAGCGTGCCGTTGAGCAGCAGCTTGCGGTTGAACAGCGTGGCCTTTTCGCCCACTTCGAACGAATTGTTGGTTTCATCGCCAAATTGCGTGTTGTTGATCGGCGTGACGACCGCCGCACTGCCCGGTGCGCAGCCGGTGGTGCCGACAGTGCATTCAACCCGGTCGAGATTGAACCCGCCCGCCTTGTAGCCGCGCGCATACGAGGCATAGAGCAGCAATTCGCGGCTGGCGCGGTAGACCAGCTTGGCCGTGCCCGACAGAACATTTTCGGATTCGGCCTGGTTGTTGGTGTAGTTGTTGTAGCCGGGGCTGAGGAACGGCAGGCACATCGTGCCGTTGACCGCCGCCAGCGCGTTTGCCGCCGCCGGGTTGACACCGCTCAGAATGCCGAACGCCGCATTGGCAGCGGCGCATCCGGCGCCGTTGCCGATGTTGTTGCTGTTCTGGAACAGCGTCTTGTCGTCAAACGTATAGCGCAGACCCGCGTTGAAGCTGAGCTTGTCGGTGAAGTGGAAGGTGTTGTCGGTAAACAGCGCATACGTCGAATCGCGCTGATGATACTGATCGACCGAACCCGAACCCGCCGCATACGAGACCCCGCCGACATAAGGGAACGTCAGGCCGGTCTGAAGGAAGTTGGGGCTGGGCGCGCCATTGACCAGCGACGAAAACAGCAGGCTGAGATAGGGCGTGAACTGGCTGCCGACGAGCACGCTGGTGTTCTGTTGCAGCGTCTCTTTCGACAGGAAACCGCCCACCAGGTAATCGAGCGGACCGGCGGTGCCGGCATAGCGCAATTCCTGGCTGAACGTGCGGAACTGGGTCGAGTTGCTGTTGTCGAAGGGCAGATAATCGATGTCGGCGGTCGAAAAATCGGCGTCGAACCCGGCGGTGTTCTTCCAGTCGCGGTAGGCGGTGATCGAAGTCAGCGCACCGGGGCCGACTTTCCAGTCGACCTGCATCGAAATGCCGCTTTCCTCGACGCGCTGCCCGTCGGGCCGGTTGGCATAGGCCGTGCGTGCATAAGGATCAGCCGCGTTGCCGTCGTTGCCGCCGAGCGCTGCGACCAGGCTGTTGGCGAAGTTGCCCGCACTCGGACGCGTGATCACCGCGATGCAGCACGCTTCGGCGCGATGCGTGTGATCGGCAATGATCCGCACTTTGAGATCGCTGCTCGGCACGATCAGCAATTGGCCTCGGATCGTGAAGAAGTTGCGATTGGTATCCTGGGTCGCGGTGTTCGGCCCGGCGCCGTCGTTCACGCTGAAATAGCCGTCGCGCTGGCGGTCGGCAACATAGAGGCTGGCCGCCACGGTGTCGCCGACAATCGGCCCGGTGATCTGAACAGCGCCGCCAAAGGCGTTGTAATTGCCCACGGTCACATCGGCATCGAGGCCGTATTTGAACGAGGGTGCCGCGGTCAGGATGTTGATGACGCCGGCGGTCGCCGATTTGCCAAACAGCGTACCCTGCGGACCTTTCAGCACTTCGATGCGATCGACATTGCCGAGGTCGCCGAAACCGACGCCGTTGCGCGGGCGATAGACGCCATCAATCACGATACCGACCGAGGATTCGAGACCCGCGTTGTCGCCGACGGTGCCCACGCCGCGGATCCGCGCTGTGGTCGAACCTTCGTTGGTGGTCGAAGTGACCAGCAGGCCCGGCGTCAGCACGGCCAGATCCTTGATGTCCTTGACGCCGGTGTCCTGGAGCAACTGGTGGCTGACCGAAGTCACCACGATCGGCACGTTCTGCAGGCTGTTGCTGCGTTTTTGCGCGGTGACGATGATTTCGTCGACATTGTGTTCGGCGACGGGGGCACCGGCAGGTGCCGCCGGAGCGGGCGCGGTGGACTGGGCCGCAGCCGATGTCGCGACCAGCGACAGGACAACAGCGATAGCGGCGACAGACGTGCGAATTTCGCGCATGAACGCAGAACCTCTCCGAATTTTTGCTAGATTTTTAGTGATCTTACGACCCGCAGGACGCGCGCATCTCTCGTCCCGCACAAGTGCGATGTCAACCGCGCAGTTAATTTTGCCGGTGCTCTGCAGGCACCCTTGAGGGCAATGTGTTGCTATTCGGCCACGCCACCCGACGCCCGGCTAGCGGTCGACCGCCTTGCGCATCATATCGATCTGCGCGTCTTCGTTGCCGAGCACCGTGGCGACCGCGCTGTCGGCTTCGCTTACTGCCGCATAGCCTGCTTGCGCAGCGGCACTGTTGCTGTCGGCGGCGGCAACCCCGGCCCTGATCCGCAAGGCATCGAGACTGCCCAACGCGAGCGCGGTGTCGCTGCGCGCCGAATCGAGCGAGGCGAGCGCGACCGATGCCTTCGACCAGGATTCGCTGCCCGGTGCGCTGCCGTGGGCGGCCGCCACCAGGCGACGCGCCTCGTCGGCGCGTTCCGCAAACCGCGCGTCGGCTTGCACGGCCTCGGCGCGCAAGGCCGTGGCCTGCTGCACCAGGCCGGCATCGGGCAGGGCGGCGGCCGGTGGCGCGGGCGCCTGCGGGATTGTCTGGTCGAATTCGCGCTCGACGGGGCGCTGTGCGACCGAAGGATAGTGCGCTTCCGCGCCGACGCAGCCGGTCAGCGCCAGCATGGCCAGCAGAGGCACGGCCAGCACAGGCCCGGCCAGCGCAGACACAGTGCGCAAAGGCGAAGCGAGCCGCAAAACGCTTGGTCGGGGGGGTGGCAGATCGGGCATGCGCGTGCCATAGCATGTCGCGCGATGACCGCCAGTGATCTGCGGGCCATCCTGTCGATATTGTTGACATCAAGCCCGCATTCGATTATCGGCGCCGCTCTTTTGAGCCATTCCGCAATTTCGCGGGATTGCACCCGGTTTCAG
>CAITOD010000709.1 GCA_903893935.1 uncultured Sphingomonadales bacterium | reverse complement strand
TCGCTTTCGCCCATCACGATCACGCCTTCGGCTTCGAGCGTGCGGCGGGCGGGCAGGGTATCGGCAATGCGGATCGGCACGGTACAAGTCCTCGGGTCATCGGGCCCCGCGCAACGACAGCACCGCAACAGACAGGAATGCGAGGCATTGGCTCCGTTTGGTTGCCGCTGCGGCCACATCCCTTTCGCTGCCGAAAGGTGCCACCTTGCCCGGTTGCCGGCAGGTTGGCGTCGGGGTCGCCCCCAACTCTTGATGTAATGCGTGATTTAGGTGCGGTGGCGCCCGATTGCAACCGGTCGCTACCGCCTTACACATCAAGGTATTTTTAGACCAAACCGGTTATGCCCCGCAGCAGGGTCGATCCGGATGATCGCCAAGCGCCACGCTGTCGCCCAAAGGGATTTGCCCGATGATGCACGTCAAGATCGTTCAACGGCCGACGGGAACCGCCCCCGACCCCATTCGCGATGGCTGGATCGGGCTGACACTGCCCACGCTCAATACCCGCCCGCGGCAGTGGCGCAGCTTCAGCATGGCGCAAGCGGGTGCGAGCCGCTGGCAACGGATTGTCGATATGGTGCGCGGGCGCACGCAGCGCCTTTCGGGCTATGCCGTCCCGGCGCGCGCGGCGGTCGATATTCTCGCACAAAGCCAGCCCGAAGCAGCCGACTGGTATCGCGCCAACGCCGCCAGCTTGCTCAAACGGCGGGGCTATTTCCTGTTCGACAGCCAGGCCTGCGAGCCGATCGGCGGGACGACCGGCGGCAACATCTGGCTGTCGCAGCGCTACCGGCGCTGGTTCCCGGCCTCGCCCGGCCGGATCGCGCTGATCTGGGCCGCAGCAACCATGATCGGCATCGCCGACACGATCTGCTTTGGCAACGAAGAGCAACGCACGGTGCTGGCGACGCTCTATCAGAGCGCCACGCCGGTGTTCGCCGGCTTGCTGGCCGCGTGGGTCTTGCGGCTGCGCGGCTCTGCGCTGCATCTGCTGTGTGCGCTCGTTTCGCTCGATTGCGCGTTGCACCTGATCGGCTTTGCGGTGAAATTTGCCGTGGCGCCCGACACGGTCGATGCGGTCGACAGCGCCCTGTTCGGCGTGCAGATGTTCGGCACCGCCGCTCTGATCGGGGGCGGATTTCGCGAACTGCGCAGCCCCGGTCGCCGCGTCATGGCCTATTTGCTCGCCATAGCGGTGTCGATGGGGGCGATGGAACTCGCGGAACTCAATTATGATTTCTGGACCCTGTCACAAAAGGTGCGTCCGCTGATCGGCCGCGCCGATCCCGACGATGCCGCCGATCGCGCACCCGACATCGAGGAAGACCGGCTGTGGGAGGCGCAGCCCGACTTGCTCGCGCATCAGATCGCAGGGCTGCGCCCGCGCGATGCGGGCAAGACCAATGTCTATGCCATCGCGGTTGCCGCTTCGGGCGGACAGGCGCTGTTCGGGCGCGAGGCGCGCGCGGCGCTGCACGCGGTCGCCACGCATTTCGGCGCCACCGATCGCGGCGGCGTGCTGCTGTCGAATGCCGAGGCCGACCAATTGCACACGCCGCTGGCGACGCGCGGCAGCATCGCCGCCGCAGCAAGGGCCATCGCCGGCATAGCCGACCGCGCAAACGATGTGCTGTTCGTCTATCTGGTGTCACACGGCAGCCGCGATGCCGAACTGGCGAGCGACCTTGCCAACTACCAGTCGGTCCAGCCGATTTCTGCGGCTTCGACCGCCGAAGCCTTGCGCGCCGCGCCGGTCGACCACCGGATCATCGTGGTCTCGGCCTGCTTTGCGGCAAGCTGGATCCCGGCGCTGGCCAATGCCAACACCATCGTGATCACCGCGGCCGCCAAGGACCGTACCTCGTTCGGTTGCGACGACCAGCGCGATATGACGGTGTTTGGTGAAGCGATGATCGGCAGCATGGGCTCGCCCAAAGTCTCGCTCCACGACGCGTTTGAAGACGCCAAGCGCAAAATCGCCGCAGAAGAGACCAAAGAGCACGAAACGCCCTCGCAGCCGCAAGTCTATGTCGGGCGCAACATGGCCGCGCTGTGGAACAGTGCGCCCGCGCAAACGCGCTAGCCGGCGAGGGTTCGTGGCCTCGCTCGGAAGGGCTTTTGAAGGTGACCGCCCGACACTATACGTGCACCGGTCGGGAGGCCTTGATCGCCGCGCGCCTGGCAACCCTGACGAAGGCATCTCGTCGGAATTTTTGATGTGCAATGAATTACCGCCATTCCTTCCATGCCGGCAACAGCGCCGATGTCGTGAAGCACAGCTTGCTGATCGCGCTTGTGCGGGCCTTGCAGCACAAACCAGGCGCGCTGACCCTGATCGACACGCATGCCGGCTGCGGGCTGTATGACCTTGGCGGCGAGGCGGCCCAACGCACCGGCGAGGCCACGCAGGGCGTGCTGCGGGCCTTTGCCGACACGAACCCTTTGCTCGACGACTACCGCACCGCCGTAGCGGCCGTGAATGCGGGGGCCGAGCCGCAGCTCTACCCTGGCTCGCCGCGCATTCTGGCGCAGCTGCTGCGTCCGCAGGATGTCCTGATCCTCAATGAAAAACATCCCGAAGACGCCGGTGTTCTGCGCGGCGTTATGCGCGACACACCGGCTGCCGTGCACGAGCGCGACGCTTACGAGCTGTGGCTGGCGTTGGTGCCGCCGCGCACCGCGCGCGGCGTGGTGGTGGTCGACCCGCCCTACGAGCAGACCGACGAACGCGCGCGCATCACCGCCGCGCTCGCCGCCGCTGGCCGCAAATGGGCGCATGGCGTGACAGTGATCTGGTATCCGCTCAAAGACCGCGCCACGCATGCGCGCTGGAAGGCGCAATTACGCAAGCTCGGCATCCCGAAATTGCTGACAGTTGAGCATTGGTTGTACGATAGCGACCAGCCCGGCCTCTATAACGGCGCGGGGCTCTATTTCGTCAATCCGCCTTATGCTTTCACCCAAGCGCTGCCGCCGCTGCTCGAAGCCCTGCGCGCCGCGCTCGCGCCGGAGGGGCACCGTGGCGCGATAACCGCCGATTGGCTGGGCGCTTAGGCGCGACTTGGCCCCCGCTCCTTATACCAGGTTGCAATGATTGCGACTCTTCGCC
>CAITOD010000708.1 GCA_903893935.1 uncultured Sphingomonadales bacterium | reverse complement strand
TCCATGGCTCAGCCTTCCTTTTGCGCGAGCGCGCGTTTCATCGCCGCGAGTTCCTCGTCGATGCGGTCTTCGGTCGCGAGTGCGGCGATCTCGTCGGCCAGCGTCGGCTTGGCCGCGGCAAGATTGAGCGCATCGGCGCGGCCTTCGGCATCGTCGACGCGGCGTTCGAGATGGTCGAACCGGGCCAGCGCTTCATCGACGCGTTCGCTGGTCATCAGCTTGCGCAGCCGCACGCGATTTTCGGCGGATTCGAGCCGCGCGGCGATCGCGCCCTGGCGGCTGCGGGCTTCGCGCAGCCGCGTCTGCAGCTTTTCGATGTCGGTTTCATAGGCGCGCAGCGAATCCGCCAGAATGGCAATTTCCTTGCGCAACTGGTCGGCCATGTCGGCGGCTTTCTTCTTTTCGACCAGCGCCGCACGCGCCAGATCTTCGCGCGCTTTCGAAAGCGCCAGTTGCGCCTTGTCGCCCCAATCGGCCTGCAAACGATCGAGCCGGTCGACGTGGCGCTGCATCTCCTTCTGATCGGCGATGCTGCGCGCAGCCGAGGCGCGCACTTCGACCAGCGTTTCCTCCATTTCGAGGATGATCATGCGGATCATCTTGACCGGGTCTTCGGCCCGATCGATCAGGTCGGAGAAATTGGCGGCGATAATGTCGCGGGTGCGCGAAAAGATACCCATGGGCAGTGCTCCGTAACTGGGACGACGGGAAGAACTGGCGCCCGGCGCAGTCGCATCGTGGTCGATCGTCGCATGCTGCCTTGCGGCGAGCGCGCGATCAAGCCGCGAAAGCGGGACGGGCGGCGTGGTCATGCGAGTTCACCGGTGATCGCCGCCGGGCTGGCGATCAGCTGGGGCGTGGCGTGCGCCTGGCGCGACAGCGCAACGCTGCTGAGCGCGGCGAGCGCGAGAATGCTGGCCAGCGCGGCGCGGCCGAGCGGCGAAGCGATAAAGCGAGCAGTGTCATTCACAACGGCATCTCCTGGTTTGCTCAGGTGCCCGTGTCGGGCCACAACCTGATGTTTGCACGAGGTGTGCCAGTTGCGGAAAAGGGCGGATTTGCGTGCTTTTCACCGGATTGCGCCAGACAAGGCCATAGGAAATATTGCCCATGCTTGGGAATTTCTGCTATTCCTTGGCAATGGAGCGCGCCACACAGCTGATCGGCCAGGCCGGGCCCTTTCTCGATGCGGTCGAACGCGCCAGCCGCGCCGCGCCTTTGCGCCGCCCGGTGCTGGTGATCGGCGAGCGCGGCACGGGCAAGGAACTGATCGCCGAACGGCTGCACCATCTGTCGACCCGCTGGCAGGAACCGCTGGTGACGATGAATTGCGCAGCGCTTCCCGAAACGCTGATCGAAGCCGAACTGTTCGGCCACGAAGCGGGCGCGTTTACCGGCGCGTCGCGCGCGCGCGCCGGCCGGTTCGAGGAAGCCGATCGCGGCACGCTGTTTCTCGACGAGCTGGCGACGCTGTCGATGGCGGCGCAGGAACGGCTGCTGCGCGTGGTCGAATATGGCG
>CAITOD010000707.1 GCA_903893935.1 uncultured Sphingomonadales bacterium | reverse complement strand
CGATCGACTTCGGCTTGCGCCAGCGCCGCATTGCCGCCGGCGCGCTGGATCAGCCCGCTGGCCATGCCTTCGCTGTCTTCGAGCAGCACCTTGAGCACGTGTTCGGGCGTGATCCGCTGATGGTTGAGCCGGATCGCCAGCGTTTGCGCGGCTTGCAGAAAGCCTTTGGCGCGATCGGTGAATTTTTCGAGGTTCATGGGACGTGGTTCCTCCTGTGCCACCCAAGGTAGTGTGGCATTTTCGCCACACAAGGACCTGGATCAAATTTAAGCCGAACCCGGCCCTCGCGCATTCGTCACCCCGGACGTGATCCGGGGTCCATCGGGCCGCGGGCGCAGTGGCCCGATGCGGCGACCGCGCTCGCCGTATCCATCCGATGGCGACCGTGGCGGGATAGACCCCGGATCAAGTCCGGGGTGACGGAGCACGTTTGGGTCAATAACGCCGGTGCGGTGATTTAGGCTCTGTTCATCGCGCATCTGCTTTGGGTAAAGCTATCGGTCTACCGTCTCAAAACAGGACATTCCATGCGCCGCACTTTCGTCCTCGCATCTGCCCTTTCGACCGTTGCCATGTTCATCGCGCCCGCAGCACAGGCGCAAGACGCGCCTGCGCCGGTGGCCGACCTGATCCGGCAGGTCGATCTGCCCTATGACAAGTTCACGCTGCCCAACGGGCTGACGGTGCTGGTGCACAGCGATCACAAGGCGCCGGTGGTGGCGGTGTCGATCTGGTATGGCGTGGGGTCGAAGAACGAGCCGCACGGGCGCACCGGCTTCGCGCACTTGTACGAACACCTGATGTTCTACGGGTCCCAACACAATGAAGGCAATTATTTTGCGCCGCTGACCGAAATCGGTGCGGCCGATGTCAATGGCAACACCTGGTTCGATCGCACCAATTACTACGAAGTGGTGCCGACCGGCGCGCTCGACCGCGCGCTGATGGTGGAAAGCGATCGCATGGGCTGGCTGCTGCCGGTGATGACGCAGGCGCGGCTCGATGCGCAGCGCGCGGTGGTCAAGAACGAAAAGCGCCAGGACGACAACCAGCCCTATGGTCTGGTCGGCTACGAACAGGCCGAAACGCTCTATCCCGCCGGGCACCCTTATCACCATGTCACGATCGGCTCGATGGAAGACCTCGATCAGGCTTCGCTCGATGATGTCAAAGGCTGGTTCCACGATCACTACGCGCCCAACAACGCCATATTGGTGCTGGCGGGCGATATCGATCTGGCCACCGCGCGCGAAAAGATCACCAAATGGTTCGGCGCGATTGCGCCAGGGCCCAAAGTGCAGCCGGTGAAATCGCCCGTGGTGCCGCTGGCCGCCCCGGTCGAACGCACCATCCACGATCAGGTGGCAACCACCCGGCTGATGCGGATGTGGGCCATGCCGGGGCTCGACAACCCCGATTACCTGCCGCTGCAGATCGGCGCGACCGTGCTGGGCGGGCTGGCAAGCTCGCGGCTGGCCGATCACCTGGTCCACGGCAAGGAGCTGGCAATCGACGCCGGCGCCAACACCGAAGTGCATGCGCAAGCAGGCTTTTTCACCGCGCAAGCCGATGTCAAGCCGGGCGGCGATGCCAAAGCGGTCGGCGCCGCGCTCGATGCCGAAATCCACCGGCTGATCGAGGAAGGCCCGACCGCGGACGAATTGCAGCGCGCCGCAGTGGCCTATGCCAGCGGCACGATCCGCGGGCTCGAAGCGGTCGCGGGCCAGGCCCCGACGCTGGGCGAAGGCATGCTCTATTCGGGCGACCCCACGTTCTACCATGCCGAATTGCAGCGCATCGCAAAGATGACCTCTGCCGAAGTGCGTGACACGATGCGCAAATGGCTGGGCGGCCCGGCGTTTTCGCTGACCATCGAGCCGGGCACGCGCACCGCCGGCGGCGAAAGCCGCGGCGGCGACAGCGCGCTGCCCGCAGCCAGCCCCACGCCAGCGGTGCCCGCCGGGCTGACCGCGCTCGCCACCGATGGCGACCGCAGCCATTTGCCCGCCGCCGCGCAAGTGCCGTCGCTGCCGTTCCCCGCGATCGAGCGCGCGACCCTGTCCAACGGCATCAAAGTCTATTTCGCGCGGCGCAGCGCGGTGCCGGTGGTGCAAGTGCGGGTGTCGTTCGACGCCGGCTATGCCGCCGATCCGGTCGAAGCGCGCGGCACTGAAGCGCTGCTGCTGAGACTGATGGACGAAGGCACCGAAAAGCTGACCGCGACCGAACTGGCGCGCGCGCGCGAACGGCTGGGGGCAACAATCAGCGACTCGTCGGGGCCCGACCAGACCGCGTTCCAGCTCGACGCGCTGGCGCCCAATCTCGCGGCTTCGCTCGATTTGCTGCGCGATTTTGTGCGCCATCCGGGCTTGCGCGAGGCCGATCTGGCGCGCGTGCGCGGCCAGCAACTCGCTGCAATCGATGCCGAAACGCAAGACCCCAACGGCTTGTCGCTGCGCGTGCTCTATTCGACGATCTATGGCCCCGGGCATCCTTATGGCACCAGCCCGAGCGGAATCGGCACCAAGCAGGCGGTGGCCAAACTGACCCGCGCCGATCTCGAGCGCTGGCACCACACCTGGCTGCGCCCCGATCGCGCCAGCGTGTTCGTAACCGGCGATACCACGCTCGAAGCGGTCAAGCCGCTGCTCGAAAAGAGCTTTGGCGACTGGCACGCGCCCGCAGGTCCTGCGCCGGTCAAGGACTTTGCCAAGCCGCTGCCCGCGACGCACGAACACATCGTGCTGATCGACCGCCCCGGCGTGCCGCAGGCGCAAATCGCGGGCGGCGAAGTGCTCGATGCCAAAGGCACCGAAGACCTGCTGACTTTGCGCACCGCCAACGAAGTGCTCGGCGGCACTTTCCTTGCGCGCTTCATGCAGAACTTGCGCGAAGCCAAAGGCTGGTCTTACGGCACGTACAGCGCGATCGGCGACCGCGAGGATCGCTTGGCACTGCGCATCTATGCGCCGGTGCAGACCGACAAGGCCGGCCCCGCGATCGGCGAATTGCGCAATGAAATCACCGGTTATCTCGGCGCCAAAGGCACTACGCCGGTCGAGCTCGGGCTCGCCGCGCAAGGATCGGCGCGGCAATTGCCCGGCATGTTCGAAACCTCGGGCGCGGTGCTCGGCGGGATCGCACGGATCGTCCAGTTCCACCGCCCCGACGACTATTTCGCCACATTGCCCGACCGCTATCGCGCGATGACCGCGAGCGATCTCGATGCCGCCGCGCGCAGCAAGATCGACCCGAACAGGATCGTGTGGGTGGTGGTGGGCGATGCCGGCAAGATCCGCCCGCAACTCGACAAGCTCGGCCTGCCGGTGGAGGAAATCAAAGCGGGGGAGTGAGCGCGCTTTCTGCCCTCACCTTCTGCGTCACCCCGGGCTTGACCCGGGGTCCCGCTTTCTT
>CAITOD010000706.1 GCA_903893935.1 uncultured Sphingomonadales bacterium | reverse complement strand
GTCACCGGCCATGTGCTGGGCAATTATGCCAAAGCCGAAGCCGACGAACTGACCACGATGCTGGGCGCGGTGGCGCGCGCCGCGCCGCTGCTCGCGCAAGGCGACGACACCCGTTTCATGAACGATGTCGCGCTGATCCAGCAGGGCTGAAATCGCGGGGACCAAACCGGCTGATCCCCCTTGACCTTGCGCCAAACCGATCCCATCGCGCGTCGAACGCAAAGCGGGCTGGCGCAAGGCGCGCGGCTGACCAGGAAAGTACAAGGCACATGGGTTTTCGTTGCGGCATCGTCGGGCTTCCCAATGTCGGCAAATCGACTTTGTTCAACGCCCTGACCGAAACGCAGGCGGCGCAGGCGGCCAATTATCCGTTTTGCACGATCGAGCCCAATGTGGGCAATGTCGGTGTGCCCGACCCTCGGCTCGACAAGCTGGCGGCGATTGCCGGCAGCCAGAAGATCATCCCCACCCAGCTTGGCTTTGTCGATATCGCGGGCCTCGTGCGCGGCGCATCGAAAGGCGAAGGGCTGGGCAACCAGTTTCTCGGCAATATCCGCGAAGTCGATGCCGTGGTGCACGTGCTGCGCTGCTTTGAAAACGACGATATCCAGCATGTCGACAACAAAGTCGATCCGATCTCGGATGCCGAAACGGTCGAGACCGAGCTGATGCTGGCCGATCTCGAAAGCCTCGAAAAGCGCGTACCCGCCGCGCAGAAAAAGGCCAGCAGCGGCGACAAGGAAGCCAAACTCATCGCCTCGGTGCTCGGCCAGGCGCTCGAACTGCTGCGCGAGGGCAAGCCCGCGCGGCTGACCCGGCCGCGCGACGAGGAAGAGCAGCGCGTGTTCCTCCAGGCGCAGCTGCTGACCGCCAAGCCGGTGCTGTATGTCTGCAACGTCGAGGAAGAAAGTGCCGCCCAAGGCAATGCCTTTTCCGCGCGCGTGTTCGAGAAGGCCAAAGCCGAAGGGGCCGAAGCGGTGATCGTGTCGGCGGCGATCGAATCCGATCTGGTCGGCATGGATGGCGACGAGCGGCTGGCGTTCCTCGCCGAATTGGGCTTGCACGAAACCGGGCTCAACCGGGTGATCCGCGCGGGCTACGAGCTGCTGCAACTGATCACGTTCTTTACGGTAGGACCCAAGGAAGCGCGCGCGTGGACGGTGCACAAAGGCGCGCGCGCGCCGCAGGCAGCGGGTGAAATCCACACCGATTTCGAACGCGGCTTCATCCGCGCCGAAACGATCGCCTATGACGATTATATCGCGCTGGGCGGCGAAGCGGGCGCGCGCGATGCGGGCAAATTGCGCCAGGAAGGCAAGGACTACCTCGTCAAGGACGGCGATGTGCTGCATTTCCGCTTCAACGTGTAGGGCTGCCATGCAATTCTACGAAGACCTCGTGGTTGGCAGCAGCGACCGGTTCGGCGCCTATCCGGTGACGCGCGAAGAAGTCATCGCGTTTGCATCGAAATACGATCCGCAGCCGTTCCACCTCGACGATGCGGCGGCCGCGCAGACCCATTTCGGGCGCTTGTCGGCCAGCGGCTGGCATACGTGCGCGATGGTCATGGCCATGCTGGTAGAACGCCACCGCAAGCATGATCATCAGGGGCTGGGTTCGCCCGGCGTCGATGACTTGCGCTGGCTTCATCCGGTCTATCCCGGCGACACGCTGAGCGTCGAAGTCGAACTGCTCGAAAAGCGGCGCAGCGCGACCAAGCCCGATCGCGGCATTTTCCGCAGCGCCACGCGCGTGTTCAACCAGCATGGGGTCGTGGTGATGAGCATGACCAGCCGAGCGATGGTGCGCACGCGCGATCCCGAAGGGCGCGACTGATATCAAGTTGCAATGATTGCGACTCTTCTCCCCTCCCCTTCAGGGGAGGGGCCGGGGGTGGGGGCTCTCCGGATTGCTC
>CAITOD010000705.1 GCA_903893935.1 uncultured Sphingomonadales bacterium | reverse complement strand
TGCTCAAGGTGGTGTTCGTGCCCAATTACAACGTGTCGCTGGCCGAACGGCTGATCCCCGCCGCCGATCTGTCGGAACAGATTTCGACCGCCGGGATGGAGGCATCGGGCACCGGCAACATGAAATTCGCGCTCAACGGCGCGCTGACCATCGGCACGCTCGACGGCGCCAATATCGAAATCAAGGACCACGTCGGCGACGACAATATCGCCATTTTCGGGCTGACCGCCGATGAAGTCGCGGCCAAGCGCGCCAATGGCTACAACCCGCGCGAAGTGATCGAAGGCTCGCGCGAGCTGAACCAGGCGATTTCGGCGATTGCCAGCGGCGTGTTCAGCCCCGACGATCCCGGGCGCTACGCCGATCTGATGGGCGGGCTTTACGACAGCGACTGGTTCATGGTCGCGGCCGATTTCGATGCCTACCACGCCGCCCAGCGCGCGATCGACGAACGCTGGGCCGATCCGGCCGGCTGGCGGGTGAGCGCGATCCGCAATATTGCCAATGTCGGGTAGTTTTCGTCCGACCGCACGATCCGCGAATATGCGAAAGACATCTGGGGCGTTTGAACCGGGGTACCCGACCGGGAGAGGAAAACACAACAATGCAGCCGCCGGCTTCCGCCATCGATGCCCTGCTCGAAGGCACGCATGCCGATCCGTTTTCGGTGCTGGGCCTGCACGAGGGGCCGGCCGGCGGCTATGCCCGCGCGCTGCTGCCGGGTGCGGCGGAAGTCGACGCTTATAGTCTCGCGGGCGTGCTGCTGGGCGCTTTGCCGTGCACCGATCCGCGCGGGCTGTTCGAAGGGCCGCTCGCTGCCCCGCGCCAGCCGCTGCGCTATCGCTGCCGCAATGCGGATCACGAATGGTGGGTCACCGACGCCTATTCGTTCGGCCCGGTGCTGGGCCCGACCGACGATTATCTGATCGGCGAAGGCACGCATTTCCGCCTGTTCGACAAGATCGGCGCGCATGTCATCGATCACGAAGGCGCCAGCGGCGTGCATTTTGCGGTGTGGGCGCCCAATGCCGCGCGCGTTGCGGTGGTGGGCGATTTCAACGACTGGGACGGGCGGCGCTACCCGATGCGGCGGCGCACCGACACCGGCATCTGGGAAATTTTCATCCCCGATATCGGCCTCGGCAGCGCCTACAAGTTCCGCGTAACCGGGCCCGACGGCGCCGTGCAGCCACTCAAGGCCGATCCCTTCGCGTTTGCTTCCGAACTGCGCCCGGCCACCGCCTCGATCGTCGCGCGGCCCGGCAAGCCCGAATGGGGCGATGCCGCGCACCGCGCGCATTGGGCCGGCACCGATCCGCGGCGCGAGCCGATCTCGATTTACGAAGTCCACCCCGGCTCGTGGCGCCGCCCGCCCGGCCGCGAATTTCCAAGCTGGGACGAACTGGCCGGGCAGCTGATCGGCTATGTCGTCGACATGGGCTTTACGCATATCGAATTCATGCCGGTCAGCGAGCATCCTTACGATCCGAGCTGGGGCTATCAGACCACCGGGCTCTATGCCCCGACCGCGCGGTTTGGCGGACCCGACGGTTTTGCGCGGTTTGTCGATGGTGCGCATCGCGCCGGGGTCGGCGTGCTGATCGACTGGGTGCCCGCGCATTTCCCGACCGATGCGCACGGGCTCGCGAAGTTCGACGGCACCAGCCTCTATGAACACGCCGACCCGCGCCAGGGCTTTCACCCCGACTGGAACACCGCGATCTACAATTTCGGGCGGCGCGAAGTCGAAGCCTTCCTGGTCAACAACGCGCTGTTCTGGGCCGAAGTCTACCATGTCGACGGGTTGCGCGTCGATGCGGTCGCCTCGATGCTCTATCGCGATTATTCGCGCGCGGTGGGCGAATGGATACCCAATGCCGAAG
>CAITOD010000704.1 GCA_903893935.1 uncultured Sphingomonadales bacterium | reverse complement strand
CCCGGCGGCACGATCATCGAGCCGACTTCGGGCAACACCGGCATCGGCCTGGCGCTGGTCGCGGCGGTCAAAGGCTATCGACTGATCCTGGTGATGCCCGAATCGATGTCGCTCGAACGCCGCCGGCTGATGCTGGCCTATGGCGCAACGTTCGATCTGACCCCGCGCGAAAAGGGCATGAAAGGCGCGATCGAACGCGCGCACCAGCTGCGCGACGAAATCCCCGGCGCATGGATTCCGCAGCAGTTCGAAAACCCCGCCAATATCGCGGTGCACGTGCGCACCACTGCAATCGAAATCCTCACCGACTTTGCCGATACGCCGATCGATGTGCTGATCACCGGGGTGGGCACCGGCGGGCACCTGACCGGTTGCGCCGAGCGGCTGAAGCAAGCCTGGCCGAAGTTGCAGGCGTGGGCGGTCGAACCGACGCTGTCGCCGGTCATTTCGGGCGGCCAGCCCGCACCGCACCCGATTCAGGGGATCGGCGCGGGGTTTATCCCGGGCAATCTGCACACGCAGGCGATCGAAGGCGCAATCCAGGTCGATCCGGCCCATGCCAAGGACTGGGCGCGGCGCAGCGCGCGCGTCGAAGGCCTGCTGGTGGGGATCAGTTCGGGCGCGACTCTGGCCGCCATCGCGCAAAAACTGCCCGACTTGCCCGCCGGCAGCCGCGTGCTGGGCTTCAATTACGACACCGGCGAACGCTATCTTTCGGTGCCCGATTTCCTGCCCGAGTAGATGGACCCACTGGCGCTTTACATTCACTGGCCGTTCTGCCTCGCAAAGTGCCCCTATTGCGATTTCAACAGCCACGTCCGCGACACCATTGATGTCGCGCAATGGCAGACTGCGCTGATCGCCGACCTGGCGCACGAAGCCGCTCTTCTGCCAGGGCGGCGGCTGACATCGATCTTTTTCGGCGGCGGAACGCCTTCGCTGATGCCGCCCGCACTGGTCGAAGCGCTGCTCGCGGCAGCGGCGCGGCACTGGGCGTTCGATGCGGATATCGAGATCACGCTCGAGGCCAATCCGTCGTCGGTCGAAACCGCGCGCTTTGCAGCGCTTGCGCAAGCCGGGATCAACCGGGTGTCGCTGGGCATCCAGGCGCTCGATGATGCAACATTGCGCTTCCTCGGGCGGTTGCACGATACGCGCGAGGGGCTGAACGCGCTCGACGTTGCGCAAAAGCATTTCGCGCGCGTGAATTTCGATCTGATCTATGCGCGGCCCGACCAGACCCCGGACGCATGGCGGGCCGAACTTGCGCGCGCGCTGTCATTCGGCACCGGGCATCTGTCGCTCTATCAGCTGACAATCGAGCCCGGCACGCGTTTTGCCACGCTGGTGCGCGAGGGCCGGTTCACCCCGCTCGACAACGACACCGCCGCCGACTTGTTCGCGCTCACCCGCACGATGACCGAGGCAGCCGGATTGCCCGCGTATGAAATCAGCAATCATGCGCGCGCCGGCGAGGAAAGCCGGCACAATCTGACGTATTGGCGCTATGGCGATTATGCCGGGATCGGCCCGGGCGCGCACGGGCGCCGGCTGGGGCAGGCGACCGCGCGGCACCGCAAGCCCGAAAACTGGCTCGCCGCCGTCGCGCGGTACGGCCACGGGCTCGCCGAAGAACGCGCGCTGGTCGCGCGCGACGCGGCCAGCGAGGCTTTGCTGATGGGGCTGCGGCTGGGTGAAGGGGTCGATCTCGCCGCGCTGTCCGCGCGCTTTGCCATGCCCCGCTCTGCGCTGATCGATCCCGCCAAGGCGCGGTTCTATGCGGATCTCGGACTGGTGCGCGAAACCGGGCAGCGTCTGGCAGTCACTCCGCAAGGCATGCCGCTGCTCGATGCGCTGCTCGGCGAGCTGGTCTTGGCATGAACGGCCCCGCGCTCCTTGCCGCCTGGCACGATCATCTGACGCATGCGCGCCGCCGCTCGCCGCATACCGTGCGCGCCTATGTCGCAACCGCCGAGCGCCTGCTGGCAGCGCAGGGTGAGACCGATTGGGTCGCGCTTGCCGCGCTCGATGTGGCAGACTTGCGCACGCAGCTGGCGGCGCGGCGCGCCACCGGCATTGGTCAGGTCTCTGCCGCGCGCGAACTGTCCGCGCTCAAGGCATTTCTGGGTTTTGCTCGCAGCCAGGCCGGATTGCCCGCCGCCGCACCCCGCCTGCGCGGGCCGCGCGTCAAGAAAGGTCTGCCCCGCCCGGTCACCCCCGACGAAGCGCTGCACCTGACCGAAACGGTGGCCGAAGACGCCGCCGAGCCATGGATCGCCGCGCGCGACACCGCAGTGCTCTTGCTGCTTTATGGCGCGGGATTGCGCATCGGCGAAGCGCTGTCGCTGACGCCGGCAGTCCTGCCGCCGGGCGACAGCATGGTGATCACCGGCAAAGGCGGGCGGCAGCGACTGGTCGCGATCCTGCCGATCGTGCGCGACGCGCTCGAACGCTATGCGGCCCTCGTCCCCTGGCCGCTGGCGCGCACCGAACCGCTGTTTCGCGGCGCCAAAGGCGGGCCGCTGGCTGCCGGCATGATCCGCCGCGCGATGGCCCGCGCACGCGTGGCGCTTGGCCTGCCTGCCACCGCAACCCCGCACGCGCTGCGCCACAGCTTTGCCACGCACTTGCTGGGCGCGGGCGCCGATTTGCGCAGCCTGCAGGAACTGCTCGGCCACGCGAGCCTTTCTTCAACGCAGATTTACACGCGCGTCGATGCAGCGCGGCTGCTCGAAGTCTATCGCGGGGCGCATCCGCGGGCGTGAGAGGCGTGCGCAATTGCTTGCAAATTCCCAACTCGGATAGCTTGCTTACTTCGCGTGGCGCGCCCTTGGCAGCCGCAGGCATACCAGCAGGCCGCCCAGATCCTCGCTCTCGCCAAGCGTGATCGATCCGCCATAGATTTCCGCGACATCGCGCACGATGGCAAGGCCCAGCCCGGTGCCCGGCTTGCTGGTATCGAGCCGCGCGCCGCGCGAGAACAACCGGTCGCGCGCGTCGGCGGGGATGCCCGCGCCATCGTCTTCGATCCAGATGTCGCAATGGCTGCCGTCCGACGATTTGGCATCGATCGTGATGAACACCGATCCGCCACCGTATTTGGCGGCGTTTTCGATCAGGTTGCCGAGCACTTCGTCGAGATCCTGCCGTTCGATCGCCACTTGCACTTCGTGATCGCCGTCAAGGTCGAAGCGCACGTGCGGATAGAGCCGTTCGACCGCGCGCAGCACCGCCGCCACGCTGTCGTGCACCGTTGCACGCGATTGCCCGGCGGCTCGGCGGCCAACCGCGCGCGCGCGCGCGAGGTGGTGATCGACCTGGCGGCGCATGACGGCGGCTTCGCGCGCAACGGTTTCGGCAAGATCGTCGGCATGCGCGGCAGCGGCATTGGTCACCACGGTCAGCGGCGTCTTGAGCGCGTGCGCCAGATTGCCCGCATGCGTGCGCGCGGCTTCGGCCTGGCGTTCGGAATGCGCGAGCAATTCGTTGAGTTCCTGCACCAGCGGCTGCACTTCGAGCGGCAGCGGTTCGATCAGCCGCGACCCGCCTTCTTCGCGCAGCCGCATGATAGCGAGCCGCACCCGGCGCAGCGGCCCGAGCCCGTAATACGTCTGCGCCACCGCCATCGCGACCAGTCCAAGCCCCAGCACCAGAAACGACCACAGCAGAATGGCGCGAATGCGATTGATCTGCGCATCAAGCGCGCCCCGGCGTTCGGCAACCGCGAATTGCCATTCGGTATGGCTGCCCGGCAGGATCACCGAGCGTTCGATCACGCGCAAGGGCTCGCCTTCGAACTGGTCGCTGTCGTAGATATGCGGCTGGTTGTCGAAGTGGTCGCCCTGGAGCCGCAAAGTGCGGTCCCACAGCGAGCGCGAGGGAAAAGCTTCCTGCCCGCGCCCCGAAATCTGCCAGTAAAGCCCGCTGTTGGGTTCCTGAAAGCGCTGGTCGCCGAGCGGACGGCTGAAATAGACCTCGCCTTCGGGGCCGAGTTCGGCCGACGCCACCATGGCGGTAAGCATATACCCGAGCTGATCGTCGAAACTGCGCGTGGCGAGCCCGGTCAGCGTGCGATCGAGCGCGACGCCACCGCCCAGCAGCAGCACAAATATCCACGTAAACGCAATGAACAACATCCGCCGGCGCAGCGAGCCGGTGTGCGGAGCGGTAACGCCGGACGCAGCTTGCCCGGCGTCGGCCCCCGACGCCCCCGGCAGCACCGCTACCGGTTCACGCCCCGACGGACTGGGCGGGGTCGTTGAGGCTGTAACCGAGGCCACGGATCGTGGTGATCACATCGGGACCGAGCTTCTTGCGGATGCGCGTGACAAACACTTCTATCGTGTTCGAATCGCGATCGAAATCCTGATCGTAAATGTGTTCGATCAGTTCGGTGCGGCTGACCACTTTGCCTTTGTGGTGGAGCAGATAAGACAGCAGCTTGTATTCCTGCGCGGTCAGCTTGACCGGCTCGCCCGCCAGCGTGACCCGGCCCGAACGCGTGTCGAGCCGCACATCGCCCGCGATCAGCTCGGCGCTGGTGTTGCCCGAGGCGCGGCGGATCAGCGCGCGCAGCCGTGCAATCAGTTCCTCGCTCTGGAACGGCTTGGCGAGATAATCGTCGGCGCCGGCGTCGAGCCCGGCGACTTTGTCCGACCAGCTGTCGCGCGCGGTCAGCACCAGCACCGGGAACTTGCGGCCTTCCTTGCGCCACATGCCGAGCACGGTCAGCCCGTCGATTTCGGGCAGGCCGAGATCGAGCACGACCGCATCGTATTGTTCGGTCGATCCAAGAAAGTGGCCGTCTTCGCCATCGGTCGACAGATCGACCGCGTAACCGTTCGCCTCAAGCGTCGATTTCAACTGGCGGCCGAGCGTGGGTTCATCCTCGACAATCAGGATACGCATGGAAGTCTCTTGCCCCTGCTCTGCACGGGGAGAAAGCGCCCCGTCGCAGTGTCTTATCCTTGCGCGCTTGAATATGAACGGTCAAGGAATGGCACAGTTGCCCTTTGTTCAGAATGTCAGCGCGTGCGGCCCAGCACTTGCCCGGTGCGGGCATCGACATCGACAAACATCACACGGCCGTCGCGGATGAATTTCAGCCGATAGGCCATTGCCAGCGAATCGTATTCGGGGCCAAGATATTGCATGCCGGGCATTGTCGGCACCACGCGGCGTTCGATATCGCGCAACGAATGCACATTGCCCGCGCGCACTTCGCGCCGCGCCGCGTTCTGTTCCTCGTGTCCCGGGTGTACGATCGGTCCGCTGCGTGAAGCCATCGGATGCATGCCCCCCATAGCCCCCGGCACCAGCGCGAGGGCGGCAAATTCGCCAAGCAGGGTCATTCGACTCCGTCGCATTACGCCTGGGCTGCTATCATGCTGGCATTGAACGCATAGTGAATAAGGTTGCAAGACTGTTACGACACCCGATCAGCGCACGACGCAAGCGGCCACGGGCCCTTTCGCAATCGGGCGCACTGCTTTATGCGCCCCCGCATGGCAATCGCACCAATTCTGAGCTGGGAAGGCCTGGGCCTGATCCAGGGCAACGGCTGGCTGTTTCAGGACATCGACCTTTCGATCGGCCCGCGCGACCGGCTGGCGCTGATCGGGCGCAACGGCGCGGGCAAGACCACGCTGATGAAGCTGATCGGCGGGCTGATCGATGCCGATCGCGGCAAGCGTTCGGTGCAACCGGGCACGCGCATCGTCACGCTGGAGCAGGACCCGTTTTTCACCGGCCATGACACTCTGCTCGATTTCGCGCTGCATGGCGCGCTCGCGCCCGCGCGGCACGAAGTCGAAGCGATCGCCGATCAACTCGGCATCGACTTGTCGCGCAAAGCCGACAGCGCCTCGGGCGGCGAACGGCGCCGCGCAGCACTCGCGCGCGCGCTCGCCAGCGAACCCGATCTGCTGCTGCTCGACGAGCCGACCAACCACCTCGACCTCTCGGCGATTGAATGGCTGGAAGCCTGGCTGCAGCGCTATTCGGGCGCATTCGTGGCGATCAGCCACGACCGGACCTTTCTCGAACGGCTGACCAAAGCCACGCTGTGGCTCGATCGCGGCAGCCTGCGGCGCAAGGACATCGGCTTTGGCGGCTACGAAGCGTGGATGGAAACGGTCTATGCCGAAGAGACCCGCGCCGCCGAAAAGCTCGATGCCAAGCTGAAGCTCGAACTGCACTGGCTGCAACGCGGGGTGACCGCGCGGCGCAAGCGCAACCAGGGCCGGCTCGCCAAGCTTGGCGAAATGCGCGCCCAGCGCGCGGCAATGCTTTCGCCGCAAGGTGCGGCCAAGCTGGCGCTCGCCACCGACGATGCCAAAAGCAAAGCGGTGATCGTCGCCGATGCGGTGGGCAAGCGATTTGGCGACCGCACGATCATCAAGGATTTCAGCTTGCGCATCACGCGCGGCGACCGGATCGGCGTGGTCGGCGCCAATGGCGCGGGCAAGACCACGCTGCTCAAGCTGCTGACCGGCGAACTGGCGCCCGATAGCGGCACGATCACGCTCGCCAAAACGCTCGAAGGCGTGATGATCGATCAGCAGCGCAGCCTGATGGCGCCCGACAAACGCATCCGCGATGTGCTCGCCGAAGGCGGCGACTGGATCGACGTGCGCGGGACACGCAAGCATATCCAGGGCTATCTCAAGGACTTCCTGTTCGATCCCGGCCTGGTCGAAGCGCGCGTCGGCACGCTGTCGGGCGGCGAGCGCTCGCGGCTGCTGCTGGCGCGCGAATTTGCACGCAAGTCGAACCTGCTGGTGCTCGACGAGCCGACCAACGATCTCGATCTCGAAACGCTCGATTTGTTGCAGGACGTGATCGGCGACTACGACGGCACCGTGCTGATCGTCAGCCACGATCGCGATTTTCTCGACCGCACGGTCACCATCACGCTCGGGCTCGACGGATCGGGGCGCGTCGATGTGGTGGCGGGCGGCTATGCCGACTGGGACCGCATGCGCAAGGAACGCCAGCAGGCGCGCCCGGTGGCCAGGCCCGCAGCGAGCACGCCCGCCGCGCCCCCACCGCCCCCGCCGGCGCGCAAGGCCAAATTGTCGTACAAAGACCAGCGCGATTACGAATTGCTGCCGCGCCGGATCGAAGAGATCGATGCGGCGATTGCCAAAGGCGAGGCCGAACTTGCCGATCCGGCGCTCTACACGCGCGATCCGGCGCGGTTTGCGAGGGCAACCGCGGCGCTCGATGGTTTGCGTGCAGAAAAAGATGCGGCTGAAATGCGCTGGCTTGAACTCGCCGAACTGGTTGAGGGCTAAGGGTAAACCCGCCAACAAAGCGGGCCAACAAACCCTTGCCCCGCCCCCCCTGTTGATGGAATACTTGCGCCAATTCATTCCCCTGCAGCCGGGACCTTCCAGATGATCAATCGCATTCGCGACATCCGTCGGCAAAAGGGGCTGACGCTCGCCGAAGTGGCCGCGCGCTGCGATCCGCCGACCACCGCACAAACGATCGGCCGGCTTGAAACCGGGATGCGCTCGCTGTCGCTGGCGTGGATGAACCGCATCGCCGCAGCGCTTGAAATCGATCCGCAATTGCTCGTCAGGGCAGCCGGCAACACCAGCCCTGCCCTGATTGCCAGGCTTGGCCCGAATGGCGCAGAGGCGGTGACCAGCCCGACCCAGGCGCTGTTCCCGGCCATGCCGGGAGGTGCCGGTGCGCCGGTGGTGATCGCGGTCGAAGCAAGTGCCGGCGAATACCGCAGCGGCGACCAGGTCTGGCTGCGCCAGATCGAACCCGAGGCGTTCCCGCGCGCGCTCAACCGCGATGTGCTGGCGCCGCGACCGGGCGGGCGCTTTGTATTCGGGCGGATGATCGATCGCGATGGCGAACGCGTGGCGGTGCTGCCCCCCGGGATCGGCCAGCGTCAGGTGGTGATCGACCGACCCGCCTGGCTCGGCGTTGCGGAAATGCTGGTGCGCCGGCTTTGACTTTGCGCCTGCTGTCGCTGTCGACGCTTTACCCCGCGCCGCCGCGGCCCGGTTTCGGACGGTTTGTCAAAAACCAGATGGAAACACTTGCGCGGCGCGGCGACTGGCACGTGACGGTGATCAACCCGATCGGCCTGCCCCCGCTGCTGCCGCTGGCGCGCTATGCGCCGCTGCGCGCGATTCCGGCAGTGGAACCGGGTGACCCGATCACGGTGTGGCATCCGCGCTTTGCGATCGTGCCGGGGTTGTCGGGGCGGTTCAATCCAGCGCTGATCGCGCGGGCGGTGCTGCCGCTGGTGCGGCGGCTCCATGCCGAAACACCGTTCGATCTGGTCGATGCGCAGTTCTTCTATCCCGACGGCCCGGCTGCCGCGCGGATCGCGCGCGCGCTGGGCTTGCCGCTGGCGATCAAGGCGCGCGGCAGCGATATTGCGCTATGGGGCACGGTGCCCGCCGCGCGCGCGCAGATCCTTGCGGCCGCGCAACAGGCGCGGGTGCTGCTGTCGGTATCGGCGGCGCTCGCGCGCGACATGGCGGCAATCGGCCTGCCCGGCGATAAGATCAGCGTGCATTACACCGGGCTCGATCGCGAACGGTTCAGACCGCGCCCGCGCGATCAGGCGCGCAAGGCGCTGGCCGAGCGGCTGCCCGCGCTCGATCTTCCCGTGGGCGCGCGACTGGTGGCGTGCGTCGGCGCGCTGATCCCGATCAAGGGCCAGGCACTGACGATTGCCGCGATGGCGCAACTGCCCGAAGATGTCGTGCTGGTGCTGGTCGGCGCGGGGCCCGAGGAAGCCGCTTTGCGCCAGCAGGCCGCTGCGGCCGGGCTCGAGGCGCGCGTGCGCTTTGCCGGCAATCTGGGCCACGACGATCTCCCGCTGTTGCTTGCCGCGGCCGAAGCGATGACATTGATTTCAGAGCGCGAGGGCATTGCCAATGCGTGGATCGAAGCGCTGGCGTGCGGCGCCGCGCTGGTCATTCCCGATGTCGGCGGCGCGCGCGAGGTGATCGACCGGCCCGCCGGCGGCCGGCTGGTCGCGCGCGACGCCGGCGCGATCGCGCAAGGCCTGCGCGAAGTGCTCGACGCGCGCGTGCCTCAGCACGAGGTGGCAGCCCTTGCCGACCGCTTCAGCTGGGACGCCAATGCAGCGCAACTGGCCGAAATCTACACCAAAACAGTCACCTGACATCCTCCCCGGCACGGGGAGGGGGACCACGCGAAGCGTG
>CAITOD010000703.1 GCA_903893935.1 uncultured Sphingomonadales bacterium | reverse complement strand
TTTTTGCTGAGATTCAAGTGTTCCGCCTGAGTGTCAAGAAGCTCGACCAGCTGCTGGGGCAACCAGGGATGGTTATGGACTTGGAGACGGAGGTCCAAGTGTTCCGAGACTGCCTCAAGGCCATGACATTCGTATCTTTGAGTTGCTGTGCCGGCCTTGGGGCAATTCAGACCAAAGTGATTCATCCGATGCTGCTTGGTGATTGGCTGGCTGTGCATCATCGCTTAGGGAGCGAGCACGGCGCTGTTTCAATCACTGTTTTTTGTGGAGGAGTGCCTCATTAGAAACGTTTGGGGCTTTGATGGGAGAACTGGAGAAATTTTTGAACAAAGTATTACGGTAGGAAAAGCTTACATGATGAAACTTATTCATATGGTTGACGAAAAAATTCATGCGCGTTCAGGGTCTTGTCGGAGGCCATTGGCTCCCATTGCAAGTCATTTTCTGCAGGTCAAGAATGTTGCCGAAGAGACCGCGTGACGTAACTCGATGAGAAGCTAACGTTCCCCCCACACTTCCTCATGTATTTTTGGCACCATCGTCCCTGCCCAATGCGCACAGGCAATCCACAATCTGGTCTTGTAGGCCGTCATAACCGAGCAACTGATCGACGAGGTCTCCAGCCTCGCGATCAATCCGAAACATGCGGACATAGATAAAGTCGTATGGGATCGTGTGTTCGCAGCGCCGCCCTGTGAACTGGGTGCCGAAATTCCCGGGCATCACATTCAACGTGGCGGGCAGCAGGTTCGGGGGAAAAACATTCTCGTCGCTCAGCGTCCATGCTGCCTCCCTGTTGAGGATCGCATGCTCGTGCGCTTCAAGCCTTTGAATCAGAGCCTCGTTTGTGGCAATCATGCTGGGGTATGCCTGGATGTGGTCGATGGAATGCAGCACGCCATCGTAGTCGAATTCGCTGATCAGCGCGAAGCCCAGGCACGCCATGCCTTGGGATTGCTCCCGTAACCTGGCAATCCCGAGGATGATCGGCGCTTCAAGTTCCGCAATGCGATATCCCTCCCAATGGGGACTGATACTCGCCAAATCGAACATGAGCGGGGATGCAATCATCTCATTTCCAAGAAATTTCAAAATCCAAAATGTGCCCTGTGCCACGACAGCGGAGCCAAGTGTTTTGGGTCTAGTGGCAGCGGGGTAGCCTTGTCGGGTGCGAGCAAGGCAATCACTGCGGGGTCAAGATCGGGCTTGATCAAAGCGCGGCCATCGCTGTCAAAGCTGACCAGACCCTTGTCAAATGCGGCGTCCCAGTGTGCGGCAAGCAGCAGGCCGTTGTGGACGTCCAATCGCTGGGCGTCGGTGGTGCATTCGGCCCAGGGGACGATGTGACTGGCGCGCAGCAGGGCGGGTTCGCGGATCTGTGTCAGCGGACAGCGGCCTTCCCAGTAATCCAGCAGGGCGCGGCGAAAATAGTTCTGCCCAATGCGTTGGCGCACTATGCGGTCGGTCTCGGTCGCGCCAAGCTCTGCCACTTCTGCCTCAAACTGTGCGAGCGGAAATGTGGGCAAGCTGCGCGCCAGGTGAAATGCGCGCGAAAGGGCGAGGCGCATTTCGTGCTGGGTGGAAAAGGCAAAGACGCCGTGGAAACGGCCGGGCGGTGGGCCTGTGACGGCGGCAGGGTATTCGTCGCGCAAACGGGCTGCGACGCCGGCGTGCTCCACCGCCAGAAACCAGGGTGCTCCATCCTCGCCCAGCCCGCTGGCCAAGGCGATTTCTCCGGGGACGCCTTCGTCTGACCGAAAAAACATCCAGCCATCGGCCAGACCGTTTTCGCGACGATAGCCGTGGTTATAGGCTGCCTCGCCCAGTTCCACGCGATAGATCGGATGTGGCGTTTGGCGGCGAAGGTCCGGCAAGGCTCTCACCGGGCGAAGCATTGCCGGTGACTGAAAAATCGCCGTGTCTTTGCTCCGGTGCGGCAGATCAGAATGCGGCTGCCGACAGGCTGGGGTTGGTCAGCGCGATTTTGCTGCGCGACAGCTCCTGTAAATCGACTATCGCGGTATGAGGGTCCGATCCACTCAGGCTGGCCTCAACCACGGCAAGGATCGCATCGCGTTTGCGGGCTTCGATCTCTTGAAGCTGGCGAACCAGCTCGTCTTCGCGTTGGCGTGTCATGATGTTGTCCCGTTGACGCATTGCAATATATGCAAGGCGCGTAAAAAATCAATGTCCGTTCGCGATCTGGCGGATGGCGATTTGCCCAGCAAATAGCCGGGCCAGGCAGCGGACAGTCTCAACATTTTGCGACGAGGCATCTTGCGGATTGCGCATAAACCGCCCGCGGTGGCTGCTGGTGGCGGTCAGGATGCCCCAAATGCCCGCCCCTTTGCCCAGGCGAATGGGAATGGCCGCAGCCGAAACATAGCGATCGCGATCATCATCACGCCGGCTGTCGCCCTGGGCCATGTATTTGGCGCCGTGTTCAACATCGTATATGTCGCTCAGGATCACTTCGCCGCGATCGTGCCATGCCCACCCGGTCACGCCCTCGCGCGGTTTCCACACCCGGCCATCAACGCCCTCGCGATGGCGGTCAGCCCAATGTACGGCGACGCGTCGCAAGACCACATCGTCGTCCGCGCCAATGGCGCGAAACAACGAGAACGCCCAGCGTTCACCACGCTCGAACCCGATCGCGTCAACCAGTTCGGCGCTGGCAAGGTTCATGATCAATTGCGCCACGCGTTCTATCGGCTCGCCCAACGGGCAGTTGAGGCAACCTGTGTGCACATTGGCCTGCATTTCCAGCAGGGCGCGGCGTTTGGCATCGAGTTGTGCGGCATTGGCGTTGTCCGCCTGCTGGCGCTGGTCGGCCTCGCGCCCGGCGACGATCGCCTCTTCGGCAATGGCTTCGGCATCTGCCAGCAACGACGTCAGTTCCAGCTTGCGAAAATCAAACCGAGCCGTGAACGCCGCGCCCACGGCAGCGACCAGCGCGCCGCCGACAATCAACACAGCGCCCTCCGTGCCGGAAAAGGCCTTGGAGAGCGCGATCAGCAGCGCACCGACCACGCTCAGTCCGACAAACCACAGACGCAGCTTTTCCAGCCCGAGCACGCGCTCGGTCATCTTTCTCATGGCGCCAGCACGGTTGGGCTTTAGCCGGGCTTCCAACTCGCCGAATACGTTCATTGGTATTTCCCACCATCGACCATCCGATCAGGCTCATTCATTTTGCGCGTGAATTCACTTTGGATTTTATCACAAGCTTAGCTTTCTCAGCGGCGCCCCTCAGCTCTGCAAGATCAAGGCCATCGCTGTATTTTACGGCTTGGCAATGATAGCCGAAGAGCTTTTGATCCTCGTCCCAGCGCCACGGGCGATCCATGTCTGACCGCGACAACATGGGTTTTTCGCCTTTCCAGATATCGAAACCGATCTCAATATTCTCAAGATTGCCGCCATCGGCACCCAGCCATACCCAAAGATCTACCAATAAATTTTGAGATTCCAATTCGAACCGCCGCAAAAAGCGCTTGTGTTCCCATCGGTCAGCCGGGTCGAGCGACGTGACACTATCCGTGGGATCCGGTGGCGTGGCCTTCCAAGGTTTTGGCAATGTGCGCCATATTGCGTCCCATAAACGGTGGACGTCCTGCGCATATTCGATCTGAGTCTGTTGGGCAGCTAGGCAGGCGCTATAAAATTTTTCGCGAACGTCGCCCCATTCGTCAGGGTTCTGCGGGGTATATGGAATCATCTTGCCAAGCAGGAGGTCTACCGCCTGGCGAATTTCTGGATCGCCGAGATAGGCCTCGACGCTTGGCTTGTATTTGAAGCCGTTTTTTTGTCCGACCGCCATCATTGATAGACCCTATGCCAAATCGTCCGACGGAATCGGCGGAAGTCTTCGCAAGCATCATCTTGCATCAGCTCCTGTTCCAGATATTGCATGAATTGACACCAGGATGAGGCCCGCCAATCTGGGTTTTCAAACAGGATTTGCTGGTCCAGCTTTCCGGGGAAAGGCGCGATGACAACGAAAGCAGTCCGTTCCCCGGTCCAGCCCGGCCGGCTGATGGCATGTTGCTGATAGGCACCAAGCTGCACGTCGTTCAGGTTGCTTTCAAACTTCGCCTCGACCACCGCGCCCACATTCCGGTTGTCTGAGCAATGCAGCTCTACCAACAGATCGATCCGCCGTTTGCTGTTGCCTTTATCGACACAGAGTTCAGCGAACGCGAGTGTGTCAATCACATCCAGCTGGTCGATCGCGTTGGTTGACTGATTTGCACAGCGAAACGCGGCTTTCACAACGGCAATGGCTCGGGCGTTCTGTTGGTGTTGTGATCCGATGGACAAGAAATGCTCGAATCCAGCTGTGATCTGCGGCTCGTGAAACCATGCCCAGCGGTGCGGCTCGACCTTGAAGCAATGACTCGGTCGTTCTAGCCCAAACAAGGCGCTGAGCGGCTCACGACAGTCTGTGAGTGGGCGGTTTGCCTTTTGCAGCAGTTTGGCATTCAAAAGGGCATTAGACTTGGGCCAGAGTGCCTTGGCCCAAGTCAGTGCAGCGAACTTGTAGGTAGGCTTCGCAAGCGCGCAGAGCGCGTCGAGATGCTTGCGCGTTACCCGTTCGCACCGCCCGTTCGACGTTGGACGGCGTTGCCTTTGCCAATTGCCAACTGCCCTCATCTCCAGCCTTCCAACCGGGGCCGCATGCCCTGGGCCGTCAGTTCGTCGTAGGCGGCGAGGACGAGGCGTTGGGTGCGGTATTCGCCGTATTTGGTGCGTTCGTTGTTTTGCAGGACGCGGAAGGTTTCGCTGGGATAATCTGGCCCCATCACGTCCTTTGGGTCGAGCATATAGCGCAGTTCGTCACGGGTCAGGCCGTAGGCCAGCGCGTACCAGGCGTCGAGTTCGGCGCGCAGGCGGGCGCGGCGGTCTTCATCCCACGCGAAGGGCGGGCCTTCATAGCCCAGATCGCGGGCGAAAGGGGCCATCGAATGGCTGGTGTAGGTCAGTTCCAGCACGCGCGGGACGATGAAGGCGAGGGCGGGTTCGTTGTAGGCGGTTGGGGGGAGGATCGGGAGTTGCTTAATCATCTCGACTGTTAGGTGCGTGCCCCCCACCTGCTGGCGCGCAACAAAGTCCACAATAAGGGTAGACAAGCAGCCGAGAAAACCGGCCATCAACCGTGGATCAAATTTGAGAATTATGTTTCGGATCGAGTGACCGATTGCGTAAGTTGGATAGGCCGAAACAATTGCGGTTCTCTCATCAGTTGCGCGACAAATATCACGCCACCCCATCATCCAACTTCGTTCCCATTGTTTTGATTTTAGACGCTGTTCAACATGCGTATTATTCAGCCAATATCGAGGCGTCGTTTCAAAGGCCGAATCTTTCTTTTCGGTCAGTGTTACGTCTCTACTGTCCCCATTTTCATATGTCGCCCAGCGATGATCGAACAAATGAATCATTTTTGCTTCATAAAGAGGTACATAACATTCTTGCCCGATGGTGGCGTTGGATGCGAGAGAGCTCGCCTCCGTCAATGGGGAGAGCAGGTCCGGCGTGTTGCGCGCATGCGCGTCGGCAAGCACAACCTGCAGTGTTGCCTTCTGCGCGCCCGATGGTTCCACGCCTATCCAGTTCGTCGACACACGCCTGAAGCCCTCGGAGATAAGCTGCTCTTCAGTTTTGAATAGGTGACTGCTATCCGCCATGTCGAACATTTTAGTCATGTAATCGAACGACCATGGATTCCCGTCTGGCGCGCCATCCGCAACAAGAACCGGAACGCGATTGTGTATTTCTGCCGTCAGCTTCGCATCGCTACGTGAACGGAATCCAGGTGCGGTCTTTGTATTGGGATTTATCTGCGCGATCTCGGCAGGAGAGAGCGTAAAGCGTCGACGGTCATCCTCCAAATGCGACCGCTCAGTAAGGAAGAAGGAAAATTCGGCTGTCACCTCTCCACTGCCTATAGTCAGCAGGCAAAATTTTGTGCTCCGATGCACACTGGCAAACAAAGGAGCACTGTTTTCAAAATCGGTTAGCTTCGCAAGGCGTTGGGTGCTGGCCAAATGCCCGAAGAATGGCGCGGTGGTGCCGTCGGTTGCAATGCCTGTGGGCACGATTATGCCTGAACGCCCGGCTTCTCGCGTCAGATTTAGAAAATGCTCAGCGAAGAGGGCATAGGTGTTCACATCGCCGCGCCCGGTCCATGGATATCGGCGCGCCTTGCTTACTCGTTCGAGCGGAATCTTGGTCGGGTCATCATCCTTTGGTGCGGTGAAGAAGACGCTGGAAGCTTCTGATAGGCGCTTGGACAATTCGAACGCCTCGTACATGCGGCGCCTATTACTGCCTTTCTCGGCCTGCGCCCATTCACGGATCATCTTCGTTCGCGCAGCCGAATTGGGTGCGTCGGCGATTGCGGTGCCGGCGAAAAACTCCTGTTCCTGCAGCTTGATCCGCTCCCACGGTGGGTTGCCCAGAACCACATCAAAGCCACCTTTGCCAACCATCACGTCGGGGAATTCGAGCGGCCAGTGAAAGATGCGCCCGGCAAACGCAGCGGTATCGATGGCGACGGCCAGTTCGCCCTGGACTGCGCCCGTGCCCAGCGTCACGCCGCCTGACAGTACGCGCCGCAAATGCGCGGTAGTGGGCACCAGTGGCTTGTCATGCAGGCCTGACAATTTCGGCTTGGGCAGCAGGAAGGCAGAGATGAAAATATCGCAACCCTGCCGCAGCGCCAGCCATTCAGGCAGGGCGCGAATTCGTTCAAATTCCACCGCGCGGGCGGCGACTTCGCGCGCGGTGGTTTCGGGCATGCGGTGGAATTTGCGGAACGCCGTCGACAGTTGCGCGGGGTCAAAGGCGCGCTGGAGCAGGCCTCCTTCGCGTTCGGCCTTGTTGAGTTTACGCAACCCGATGGCGGTATCCTTGTCATCGCCGGTTAGAGGTTTGTAGGCTTCGTCGGGAATGCCTTCTTCCAGCGCGGCCAAGTCGAACACGCCGAGCAGGGAATCGCCGCAGCGAATATTGCCGTCGAGAAAGCCTAACGGCGCGCCGGGTGACACAGATTCGATCCACAGCGCGACTTTGGCAAGTTCGACCGCCATCGGATTGCGATCAACGCCATGAATGCAGCGGGCGACGACATCGCGTAGCGCAGCCTGAAAATCATCTTTGCTCGCGTCTTCGTTGCGCAGCCGTGCGATCCGCGTCGCCATGCGCCGTGCCGTGCCAAGCAGGAAGTGGCCCGATCCGCAGGCCGGATCGATAACATTGAGATCGAGAATCGCGGCGACTTTGTCCGCTGCCGTGGCGCCCTGCGCCTCGGCCTTGTCGAGCACGGGGTCCAGCGCGGAATCGAGCAGGCATTCGACCAGGCTGTCGGGGGTGTAATAGCTGCCGCTGGTCTTGCGGTCGTTGCCCTTTGCGCCGGAATCGAGCGTGAACGACCCATCGGCGCCGGGTTGCAGCCGGATTTCGAGCAGGCCTTCGTAAACGCTGCCCAGTTCTTCGGTTTTCAGGTCGCGCCAGTTGATGCGATGGGTCACGCCATCGCGCAGGATAAAGCCCAGGCTGTAGATCGCGGCCAGAAAGCGCGCGTTGGGGATTTTGGCGGCATTGAGCGTGGGCGTGGCGGATGCGGCGAACAGCCCGCCCAGCGCGGGCAGGCCGAGCAGATCCTGCCCCTGATCGAGCGCGGCCAGCGTGATCTTGATCGCTTCCCACGCGTCGTGATGGGCATCGCGCGCCACGCGGCGGCGCGACCGTTCGCGCCAGAAGGTGAAGGAATAGCTGCCTTCATAGAGCGCGCGCACCGATTGCGGCACGCGGCGGGGGTGCAGCAGATCGCGATCCTCTGCCACCGCCAGAAAGATCAGGCGATAGATCGTGCGCAACAATTCGGCGAACAAGCTGTCGAGCGCCAGTGCGCCCGATTGCAGGCGCTGGACCAGATCAGGGTTGGCCTCCGCCAGGCCGTGGACCAGTTCGCCCAGCGCGGTTTCGACATTGCGGCGCAGATCGGCGCGGGCCTCAATCCCCTGTTTCAGCCCCGCTTCGCGCCATTGTTCCAGCGGGCAGGCCGATGGCGGCGCATCGGCCGCACCAAAGCGGGTGGCGTGGGCCAGCAGCCAGATCGCGATGAAATCGGTATAGGGCGCTTCTTCGGCGAATATACGCCCAAGGTCGGCCTCGATCCACGCCGGGCGGGTCAGGCTGGCATTGTCGCGCATCAGGCGCAGGCGGTCACCCGCAAAGACCATGCCCCACAGCGCGTGATCGGCGGCGTTGAGCCAGTCCTGCAACAGCGCGGTCGGACTGCGGCGGGTGCGTCCGCCTTCGCCATCGCCGAATTCGGGTTGGGCTTTGGCGAAAGCATCGGAGCCCGCGATGGGTGCGGCCACGACGATGGGCACGCGGCCGTGCTTGGCCTCCCAAGCCAGGCGGAAGCGTCGGGTGCTTTGGTGGTGATCGATCGGCCCGGTCAGGTCGG
>CAITOD010000702.1 GCA_903893935.1 uncultured Sphingomonadales bacterium | reverse complement strand
CCCGGCCACGGCCGCACGCTATTGGGGCATGACCCAGGCCGAATATTATACTGCCGCCGACGTCTGGCCGCTGGCGCCGCAGGGCGAATTGCTGGTCGGACTGATGTGCGAAAGCGTCGCCGCGGTCGAAAACCTCGACCAGATCCTGTCCAATGTTCCCGGCATCGGCTTCATCCTGATCGGCGAAGGCGATCTCAGCCGGAACTCGGATACGCCCGCCAATACGAACACCCCGAAGTGCTGGGCGCGATGAAAAAGATCGTCGAGACTTGCCACAAGCACAACGTGCCGGTGGGCAACCCGCACACCAACGCCAAGAATGTCGAGCGCCTGATCAACGAAGGCTATCGCTTCCTGATGTCTGCCCCGTCGCGCTCGTACGGCGTCATCGGCCAGGGCCGCGAACTGGCAGGATATTGATCATGTCTGATACCACCGACTCTCCCAAGACCGGCGCCCAAACGCTTGTTTCCACCCTGGTTTCGCAGGGCGTGGACATCTGCTTTGCCAATCCCGGCACCTCGGAGATGCATTTCCTCGCCGCGCTCGACAATCCGGCGATGAAATCGGTGCTGTGCCTGTTCGAAGGCGTGGCCACCGGCGCCGCCGACGGCTGGTATCGCATGACTGACCGGCCGGCCTCTACGTTGCTCCACCTCGGCCCCGGGCTCGCCAATGGCCTTGCCAACATCCACAATGCCAAGCGCGCCTCGTCGGGCATGGTCAACATTGTCGGCGAACATTCGAGCAAGCACCTGCAATACGACGCGCCGCTGACATCCGATATCGAAGGCCTGGCGCGGCCGCTGTCGCACTGGGTCCGCCGGGTCGATTCGGCGCACAGCATCGCCTGGGACGCAACCGCGGCAGTGCAGGCAGCATCCAGCCACCCGGGCCAGATTGCCACATTGATCCTGCCCGGCGATGCCAGCTGGCAGCAGGCCGGCGAAACCCTTCCGGTGCCCCCCGTCACGCGCCAAGGCAGGGTGCCCGATGCAGCGCGCATCGCGCATGTCGCCAAGGTGCTCAGAAGTGGCGAGCCGGCGCTGCTGATCCTTGCCAACAAAGCCACCCGCGGCACAGCGCTGGCACTCGCCGGCAAAGTCGGCGCGGCCACCGGTTGCCGCCTCGGCTCACAATTCTTCACCGCTCGCCTCGAACGCGGCGCCGGGCGCACGCCGCTCGAGCGCATTCCTTATGCCGTCCCGCAGGCGATTGCGTTTCTGAAGCAATTCAAACACCTGATCACCATGGAGACGGTCGAGCCGGTGGCGTTCTTCAGCTATCCGGATCAGCCCAGCCTGCTCAAGAGCCCGGACACCCAGGTCCACACCCTTGCCGAGCGCGACGAAGACAGCGCACGCGCGCTCGAAATGCTGCTCGATGAACTGGGTGCAACCGCCATCGCCGGCCTCACCCAGCCGCGCATCGACACCCCCTGCCCGACTGGCGCGCTCGCACCGATTCCGATCGCGCATGCGCTTGCCCACGCCATTCCCGCCGGCTGCATTGTCGTCGATGAATCGCTCACGACCGGGCGCGAGACGATGGGCTATACCATGGGCGCGGCCCCGCATGACCTGATCAACAACATGGGCGGTTCGATCGGCTATTCGCCCCCGGTCGCGACCGGCGTCGCGCTCGCCTGCCCCGATCGGCCGGTGCTGTGCATGGTCGGCGACGGCAGCGCAATGTACACGATCCAGGCGCTGTGGACGCAGGCACGCGAAAACCTCAATGTCACCACCGTGATTTTCGCCAACCGCAAATATGCGATCCTCCAGGCCGAATTCACCAATATGCGCGCCGGCACCGCGCCAGGCAAACAGGCGCGCGCGATGATCGAGATCGACAATCCCACAATCGACTGGCTGGCAATGGCCAAGTCGATGGGCCTGCCTGCGCGCGCGGTCGAAACGGTCGAGGATTTTACCCGCGCCATGATCGAGGGTCTGGCCGAGCCCGGCCCGAAACTGATCGAAGTCCGACTTTAACAACGAGGCATGGCACGATGTCCGGCAAACCGCTTGTCCTGAAAACCAACCTGGCCAATAGCCCGGTCACCCGCGCCATTCACGATGGCCGCGTCACTTCCGATATCGTCACTCTCGATTGCTGCGGCCCCGATCCGGCGCAAAACGGCTTCAAGGACATGGTTCGCCGCAACCTGTATGACGCCGGCGAGCTGGCGATCGTCACCTATCTTCAGGCGAGGTGCT
>CAITOD010000701.1 GCA_903893935.1 uncultured Sphingomonadales bacterium | reverse complement strand
CGCGCTGTCGATCGATTCGCGCGCGCAAGGTGCAATGGAAGACGAGCTGTCGCACGAAATGCTCGAAACCCATGCCAAAGGGGCCGCCGGCATCGTGCTCGATGTCGATACCGGCGAGATCATCGCCTTGGCCTCGCTGCCGAGCTTCGACCCCAATCGCAGCGATCTGGCCGACAACGACCACGTCAAGAACCGCGCCACCAACGAAGTCTACGAACTCGGCTCGACTTTCAAGCCGTTCACTATCGCCAGCGCGATCGAGGCCGGCGTGGTGACCGACATGGCGGTGCGCTATCCCGCGCGCGAGCTTAAAGTCGACAAGTTCACCATCCACGACAGCCACGATTTCGGCGCCTCGCTCAATGTGCCCGAAGCACTGATCCATTCGTCGAACATCGTCACCGCGCAAATCGCCGACAAATTGGGCGGGCAGAAGCTGCGCGACACGATGGTCGCGCTCGGCATGAACCAGCGCGCGATGATCGAATTGCCCGCCAAAGGCTTTCCGATCTGGCCCTCCGGCGAATGGCCCCGCCTGCGCACGATGACGGTCGGGTTCGGTCACGGGCTTGCGGTCACCCCGCTGCATCTGGCGCAAGGCTATGCCGCGCTGGTCAACGGCGGCGTGTGGCGCCCGGCGACGCTGTTCAAAGTCGATCCGGCGCATGCCCCGGCGGGGCACCGCGTGTTCCAGGCGTCGACCAGCGCGCGCATGCGCCAGTTGCTGCGGCTGATCGTGGTCGATGGCACCGGCCGTTCGGCCGATGCGCCGGGCTATCGCGTCGGCGGCAAGACCGGCACCGCCGAAAAGGCGGGCAGCAACGGATCGGGCTACAAGGACAAGCACGCGGTGATCGCGACGTTTGCCGCCGCGTTTCCGATGGACCGGCCGCGCTATGTGGTGATTGCCATGCTCGATCAGCCGCAAGCCACGCAAGCCACATCAGGCCAGCGCACCGCCGCATTCAACAGCGCGCCGATCGTCGGCCGTGTGGTGCCGCGGATTGGCCCCTTGCTTGGTGTCGTCCCCGATGGCAGGCGCGATGTCGATGTGTCCGACCTGAAGCCGCTGGTGGCCAATGGAGAAGGCGAATGAAGCTGGCGAGCCTGATCGGCGATCTTGCGCGCGTTGATCCAGCCGCTGCAGGGGTGAATGTCACCGGTTTCGCCATCGACCATCGCAAAGTCGCACCCGGCACGGTGTTCGGCGCATTTGTCGGCACGCGCTTCAACGGCGAGGATTTCATTGCCGATGCGATCGCGGCGGGCGCGGTGGCCGTGGTCGCGCGACCGCAGGCCACAGTCACCGGTGCCGTGCATCTTGCCGCCGACGAGCCGCGCCGCCTGTTTGCGCGGATCGCGGCGCGGTTTTTCACGCCGGTGCCCGAAACCGTGGTGGCGGTGACCGGCACCAACGGCAAGACTTCGACGGTCGAACTGACGCGCCAGTTGTGGCGCATGGCCGGCCATAGCGCGGCGTCGATCGGCACGCTGGGGGTGACCACCGCCGACGAAAGCGTCGCAACCGGGCTCACCACCCCCGACATCGTCACGTTTCTCGCCAATGTCTCGGGGCTCGCGCGCGAAGGTGTTACCCATCTTGCCTACGAGGCCTCAAGCCACGGGCTCGACCAGTTCCGCAACGAGGGCCTGCCCGTGGCAGCGGGCGCCTTCACCAATCTGTCGCGCGACCATCTCGATTATCACGCGTCGATGGAGGCCTATTTCGCCGCCAAGATGCGGCTGTTCGACGAAGTCCTGGCCGATCACGGCCATGCCGTGGTCTGGGCCGACGATCCGTGGAGCGCGCGCGCGATCGACCATGCGCGCGCGCGCGGGCTGACCCTGTCGACAGTCGGCCAGGCGGGCGAAACGATCCGGCTCGTCGCGCGCACCCCCACCCTGCTCGGCCAGACGCTCGAACTGGTCCACGCCGGAAAACCCCGCAAACTGACGCTACCGCTGATCGGTGCCTACCAGGCCGCCAATGCGCTTGTGGCGGCGGGCCTGGTGCTCGCAACCGGCGGCGACGCCGATCGCACGTTCGAGGCGCTGGCGCGGCTGCAGCCGGTGCGCGGCCGGCTCGAACGCGCCGCGATCAATGCGGCGGGCGCGCCGGTCTATGTCGATTATGCGCATACCCCCGATGCACTCACCGCGGCGTGCGAAGCGCTGCGCCCGCATGTGAGCGGGCGGCTGATCCTGGTGTTCGGCGCGGGCGGCGATCGCGATATGGGCAAGCGCGCGCCGATGGGCGCCGCAGCATGCGCGGGCGCCGATGTGGTGATCGTGACCGACGACAATCCGCGCGGCGAAGACCCGGCGGCGATCCGCACCGAAGTGCTCGCCGGCTGCGCGGGGCAGGGCCGCGAAATCGGCGATCGCCGCAGCGCGATCGGCACTGCGATTGCCGAAGCGGGCGCGGGCGACATCGTGCTGATCGCGGGCAAAGGACACGAACAGGGACAGATCGTGGGGCGGGGCGAGCAAACGCGCGTGCTGCCGTTCGACGATGTGGCAGTGGCACGGGAATCTACGGCATGAGCGCAGTTCTGGATTGGCCGGTCGAACCCGCAGACGCCTTGGACAATGCGCTGTGGACGGCCGATGCAATCGCCGCGGCAACCGGCGGTGAAGTCGTGAACGGTCCGTTCGCGGTTGCCGGTTGCACCACCGACAGCCGCGAAGTGATGGAAGGCGATCTGTTCATCGCGTTGCCGGGCGAAACCGCCGACGGGCACCGCTTTGTCGATGGCGCGTTTCTGCGCGGCGCCTCGGGCGCGCTGGTCGATCGTACGGTAGCGCATCCGCATGTGCGCGTGGCAAGCACGGTCGCTGCGCTCGATGCGCTGGGCAGCGCGGCGCGCGCGCGGCTGCTGCCCGAAGCGCGCGTAATCGGCGTGACCGGATCGGCAGGCAAGACCGGGGTCAAGGAAGCGCTTTATGCCGCGCTCGACCGGTCGAGCCGGGGCCAGGCGCACCGCTCGGTCAAAAGCTACAACAACCATGTGGGCGTGCCGCTCAGCCTTGCGCGGATGCCCGCGCGCACCCGGTTCGGTGTGTTCGAAATGGGCATGAACCATGCGGGCGAACTGTCTGCGCTCACGCGGCTGGTGCGGCCGCATGTCGCGGTGATCACCACGATCGCGCCCGCGCATATCGGCAACTTTGCCAACGAGGCGGG
This sequence comes from uncultured Sphingomonadales bacterium, assembly GCA_903893935.1. Taxonomy (GTDB): domain Bacteria; phylum Pseudomonadota; class Alphaproteobacteria; order Sphingomonadales; family Sphingomonadaceae; genus Novosphingobium. The sequence continues at coordinate 877 of CAITOD010000701.1, read as the reverse complement.
GATTGCCGCCGCCAAAGCCGAAATTTTCGAAGCGCTGGAGCCCGGCGGCACCGCGATCATTCCCGCCGACAACGCGCATGTCGATCTGCTTGCGGCAGTGGCGCATCGCCATGCCGCGCGGGTGATCCGTTTCGGCACCGTTGCGGGTGCCGATGTCCGGCTGATCGACGCGCTGCCGACCAGCCAGGGCGGTACTTTGGTCACTGCCGAATTTGCCGCGACCACCGGCATGGCCCGCAAGCTGTGCTACACGATTTCGCAAGCCGGCGCGCACTGGGCGGTCAATTCGCTGGCGGTGATGGCGGCGGTGGCGGCGGTTGGCGGCGATCTTGGCGCGGCCGGGCTGGCGCTTGCCGAATTGCCCGATCTTGACGGGCGCGGCGCGCGGCATGCGATCGCGACCACTGACGGTGGCACCGCGCTGCTGATCGATGAAAGCTACAACGCCAATCCGGCCTCGATGCGCGCCACGATTGCGCAATTCGGTGCAACGCGCGCGCAACGCCGGATCGCGGTGCTCGGCGCCATGCTCGAACTGGGGGCAACCAGCGATGCCTATCACGCCGCGCTGGCCGAACCGCTGATCGCCGCCGGGATCGGCAAACTGGTGCTGGTTGGCGCGGAAATGGCAGCATTGAGCGCGGCGCTGGGGAAAATCGCGCAAAGCCCGCTTGCCCGGCGCATCGACTTCGTCCACGTGCCCGGCGCCGCCGAGGCGGCAGAACTGTTGGGTTCGCCCGACTGGGCACCGCGCGCCGACGACGCCGTCCTGATCAAGGGCTCGAATTCGGTAGGGCTGGGCGCGCTGGTCAAGGCACTGGTCCAGCGCAACACCCCGCAGGGCGGCACCGCGCCCGGAGACATCTGAATGCTGTAT
>CAITOD010000700.1 GCA_903893935.1 uncultured Sphingomonadales bacterium | reverse complement strand
CGCAGCACTTGCACGGGGCAACCAGCGGGGTCCCCAAAAAGTATTACTTTTTGGGGTGCCCCTGCCCGCGCTGCGTGCTGCTTCTCCCCACGGAGCTTTCCAGAGCAATCACGGTGGGTCAAAGTAATGACATCAGGCTCTAGGCCGCCGCGCGCCGCAAACGATCGTTGATCGCTTCGCCGATGCCCTCATCGGGCACGGGGGCCACGGCAATGCGCGGTTTTGACGAGGCCGCGCCCGCGTGGAGGCAGCCATAAAGCCGCGCCGCCGCTTCGGCGAGATCGCCTGCCGCCGACAGCGTTGTGTCGCCCGGCACGGCGCCAAATCCGATCATGAAATGATCGGCTGCGGGCGCGGGCGCGTTCAGCCGCAGCGGCTTGCCTGGCGCATAGTGGCTGGTCAATTGTCCGGGCGCTTCGATGGCCTCGCCCGCGCGGACTTCATGCGCCGCACCGAGCAGCGCGGCGATTTCGGCGCGCGTGATCGGCCCGGGTCGCAGCGTGGTCCAGCCCCCGCCCTGGCGCACCGCAACGATGGTCGATTCGATCCCGCTGGCGCAATCGCCGCCATCGAGCACCAGATCGACGCGATCGCCCAACGAGGCAACCACGTGCTGCGCGCTGGTCGGGCTGACCGCGCCGCTGCGATTGGCCGACGGCGCTGCCAGCGGCAATCCGGTCGCCGCGATAAGCGCGCGGATGACCGGATGCGCCGGAACGCGCAAGGCAAGCGTGGGCAATCCGGCCGAAACCGCTGCACTCAGCCCCGCATCGGCGCGGCGCGGCAAAACCAGCGTCAGCGGTCCGGGCCAGAACGATGTGGCCAGCGCGCGGGCCGCCGTATCGATATGCGCCAGCCGCGCAGCTTGCGCGAGATCCGCCACATGCACGATCAGCGGGTTGAAATCGGGGCGGCCTTTGGCGCGATAGATCGCGGCAACTGCGGAATCGCTATCCGCGCGCGCAGCCAGCCCGTAAACCGTCTCGGTCGGCACCGCGACGGTTCCTCCGGCCCGGATCACTTCGGCAGCACGCGCGATCGACGGCGCCAGCGCGTCGCCTTGCGCCAAAAGACAGTTGGACTTTGTCGCAGCCATTGCGCTTCGCTATAGCCACCGAGACACGCTTGCGAGGGAAAAACGCGCCGATGACATTCACTGCTCCGACCGCCGATCAGGTGCTTGCCATCCGTGTCAATGCCGGGATCGATGCACTGGCGCAGCACGAACGGTACGCGGCCGCCACAGCCGATCTCGTCGAGGCAATTGCCGAGGGCATCGGGCAACTGGCAGCGGGCGAATGGGCGCCGCTCAATCGCATCGGTGATACGCGCGGCGCACAGTGGGACAACGGCGCAGTGCATCTGCCCGAAGGCTTTGCCGCGGCTTATCGCGCCTTTGTCGAGCAAGGCTGGAACAGCGTGGCCGCGCCGGTCGAGCACGGCGGGCAAGGGCTGCCCTTCACCTTGGCGACGTGCGTGCTCGAAACGCTGGGTGCGGCCAATATGGGCTTTACACTGCTGCCGATACTGACCGTGGGCGCGATCGAGGCGCTCGATCATCACGGCAGCGACGCGCAAAAGGCCATGTATCTGGGCAAGCTGGTGTCGGGCGAATGGTCGGGAACGATGAACCTGACCGAACCGCAAGCCGGGTCCGACGTCGGTGCGCTGCGCACCACGGCAACCCCGATCACCGAAGGCGAGCACGCCGGCAAGTATCTGATCAAAGGCACCAAGATCTTCATCACTTGGGGCGAGCACGATCTCGCCGGCAACATCATCCACCTCGTGCTGGCGCGCACACCGGGCGCACCGGCAGGTACGCGGGGCATTTCGCTGTTCATCGTGCCCAAATATCACGTCGCGCCCGATGGCAGCCCGGGCGCGCGCAACGACGTGCGGTGCGCCTCGATCGAACACAAGCTGGGCATCAACGCCTCGCCAACGTGCGTGATGGTGTTCGGCGACAACGATGCCTGCGTGGGCGAACTGGTCGGCCATGAATTCGGCGGGTTGCGCGCGATGTTCACGATGATGAATTCGGCGCGGATCAATGTCGGCAGCCAGGGCGTGCAGATTGCCGAAGCCGCGCTGCAAAAGGCGCGCGCCTATGCGCGCGACCGCGTGCAGGGCGCGCGCGCCGGCAGCGGCGACAAGACCCCCGTGGCAATCATCGAACATCCCGATGTGCGGCGTATGCTGCTGCGCATGCGCGCGCTGACCGAAGGCGCGCGCGCCCTGCTGTATTACACCGCCGGCCAGGTTGATCGCGGCTTGCTGGGCGATGCCGCGGCGCAGGCGCGCGCCGAAGCGCTGGTGCCGCTGCTCAAGGCGTGGGGCACCGATATCGGCTGCGAAGTTGCCGATCTGGGCGTGCAGATCCACGGAGGCATGGGCTTTGTCGAAGAAACCGGCGCCGCACAATTCTATCGCGACGCGCGGATTGCGCCGATTTACGAAGGCACCAACGGCATTCAGGCCGCCGATTTCGTCACCCGCAAACTGGGCCTCGACAACGGCGCGGTGGTGCAGGCGCTGCTCACCGACATCCTCGCCGATTGCGGCGAAAGCCCCGAACTGGCCGCACTGACACGCGATGCCTATGCCGTGGCGAACTGGATGGCGAGCGGCGATGCCAGCCTCGACGACAAGCTGGCGGGATCGGTGCCGTTCACCACGATGTGCGCGGTGGCGGTTGCAGGCTGGCAACTGGTGCGCCAGGTCCATGCCACGGGTTCGGAAGAAAAGGCCTCGATCACGCGCTTTTTCAACCGCACCCTGGTGCCCGAAGCGCGCGGCCTGGGGGCTGCGGCAATGGCCGGTGCTGCCCTGCTTTACGATCTCGACAGCGCCGCGCTGGTCGGTTGACGCTATGCCCGATCAAGCTGCGATCCTGCTCCGCATTGCCGACGCGCTCGATCGCATCGCGCCACCGCCACCACCGGTCGTCGACTGGCTCGCGCATCCAGCCTACGTCTGGCAGGGCCACGCCACGCACGGCGTCCCTGCGATCGAAGCCCCCGCGCTCGATCTGATCAAGGGGATCGACGCGCAAAAGGCCGCCGTGGTCGGCAATGTCGAACGCTTTGCGGCAGGGGCTGCGGCGCACGACATGCTGTTGTGGGGGGCGCGCGGCACCGGCAAATCGGCGCTGCTGCGCGCCGCGGTTGCGGCTGCGATCGCGGCGCATCCGGGGCGTATTGCGCTGGTCCAGGCGGTCGCCGATGCCGGGCTTGCCGCGCTGTTTGGCGTGCTGCGCGCAATCGACCGCAATTTTCTGGTGTTCATCGACGATCTGGGGTTCGACGACGGCGACAGCGAAGGCCCGCGCAAGCTGCGATCATGGCTCGAAGGCGGGGTCGAAGCGCGGCCCGCCAATGTGCGCCTTGCGGTCACCTCGAACCGCCGCGCGATTGTCGAACGGCATATGCGCGAACAGGACGACCCGATCAATCCGCGCGATGCGGTCGATGACCAGCTCGCGCTGGCCGACCGCTTTGGGCTGAGCCTTGGTTTCCATGTCTGTTCGCAAGACGATTATCTGGCCATCGTGGCGGGTTATGCGGCGCACCATGCGCTGGCTTTCGAACCTGCCGAGGCGCTTGAATGGTCGCGGCGTCGCGGTGCCCGGTCGGGCCGCGTCGCCTGGCACTATGTCACCGAACTTGCCGGGCGCGCGGGGCGGCGTATCTGACCTGCATCATTGCGGCTTGACCAGCGACGAGTCGCTATCGGGCTTGAAACTGAAATGCGGCGGCATTTTCGGTGCGGGCGGCACCTCGCGCGAGGGGATCGGCACGATCGCCGGAGCAGGCGTGGCGCCGGGCGCGGTCACCCGCCAGATCACCCCGCCGACATCGTCGCTGACCAGCAGCGCGCCATCGCGGGCAAACGCGACCCAGACCGGCCGGCCGCGCGCGCGGTCTTCCCCGTTCAGAAACCCGGTCAGCACCGGCACCGGCGGTGCTGGCAACACATTGCCATGGTCGTCGAACCCGACAAACACCACATCGTAACCGGCGAGCGGCTTGCGGTTCCACGACCCGTGGCGCGCGATCAGCGCGCCGCTGGCAAAGCGCGGGCCGAGCAGATTGCCGCCGCGCGTGAAGGCCAGACCCAGTGGCGCGACATGCGCGCCAAGCGCGTATTCGGGCTTGCGCACATAATCGGTGAAATCCTGCGGCACCGGGTCCTGCACGCGCCAGTCGGGGAATTTCTTCCAGTATACCCACGGCCAGCCATATTGCGCGCCCAGCGGCACCGAAGTCAGATAATCGGGCACCAGGTCCGATCCCAGCATGTCGCGTTCGTTGACCACGGTCCACAGTTCATCGGTGCGCGGGTTGAAATCCATCCCGTTGGGATTGCGCATGCCACCGGCATATTCGCGCGAAGATTGTTTTCTGAAATCATATTCATAGATCGCTGCGCGACCCGCTTCGCGGGCGATCCCGTCGTCCGCCACATTGGTCGCCGATCCGACCGAGACATAGAGTCTGGTTCCGTCGGGGCTGAGCACGAGATTGCGCGCCCAGTGGTTGCCGCCGCCGGGCAGATCCATCAGCTTTTCCGGTTTGCCGACCAGGCTGGTCTGGCCCGGCTGGAACGGCCAGGACACCACCGCATCGGTGTTGCCGACATAGAGCCGGCCTTCGCGCAGCACCATGCCGAACGGTGAATGGAGCGCCGGGTTGGTCATCACAAAGCGCTGATCGGCATGGCCGCTGCCTTTGCTGTCGCGCAGCACAACGATTGTATTGGGCGATGGCGCACCGGCGCCCGCCGCGCTGAACAGCCAACCGGCCAGGAGCCCGACCAGCCCGTGCTGGCCGCGATCGGCCGGCGCATTGGTCTCCGCCGCCAGCACATCACCATTGGGCAGCACGGTTACCGTGCGCGGATGGTTCAGCCCGTCGGCAAAGCGCGAAACGCTGAGGCCCGAGGCTGCCACCGGGGCTTCGCCGGGCTTCCACCCGACCGGTTTGGCAATGCCGATGGTCGGGAACCATTGCGGGCGCGGGTCGGTCAGCGTCGGATGCGGCCCGGTGGTCTGGGCAAACGGCACTTGCGCAACATCGCCTTGCGCGATCCAGACCGCGCCGCCCGCGAGCACCAGCGCAGCGGCGCCAAGGCCGATCATCGTCTTTGTGAGCAGTTTCATACGCGCAAATCTAGGCGGCCCCGGCGAATCCCGCAATGGCCATCGCCGTTCCGCCGGCTTATCAAGGCGTCCATGTTTACTTTCGCCCCAACGCCCGGTCGCGACAAGACCGAACTCTATCGCGAACTGTGCAGCAGCGCGCTGGCACTCACCGCCGGCGAGCCCGACGCAGTGGCCAATATGGCCAATCTGAGCGCACTGATCTGGACTTTCGTGGCCGATCTCAACTGGGCCGGGTTTTACCGGGTCCTGCCCCACGCGCCGGGCGAGCTCGTGCTCGGGCCATTCATCGGCAAGCCGGCGTGCATCCGCATCGCCTTTGGCAGCGGTGTGTGTGGCACTGCGGCGGCCAGCGGCACGACGCAATGCGTGACCGATGTCCATTTATTTCCCGGCCATATTGCCTGCGATGCGGCCAGCCGTTCGGAACTGGTTGTGCCCGTGCTGCGCCATGGTGCGGTGATCGCGGTGATCGATCTCGACAGCCCGTTGCCTGCGCGCTTCGATGCCGACGATGCGGCGGGGATCGAAGCGCTGGCGGAAGCGATCGCGGCGCGGATCTGAGGCAATGGTCCGAATCGGGACAGGCGCTGCAGGTCACTTGGGACTTGGCGCAGAGAATGGTAAATTCGGGGTTAACGAACTGCTGGCCGGATTGTCGGCGGGTCTAGCCTCGAGGATTGCCGATGGATCGCTTTGCTGTCTGGTCGCGTCTGGCGCTGGTTGCGCTGGGATCGTGTGTGCTTGCCACCGGAACCCCGGCCCGCGCAGACGGCCCCATCCCGGGCCCGGCTGCCGGTCCATCGGTTTCGGGCGGATCGGTCCCGCCAGGCTGGGTCTGGCAGGGCACGTGGCAGGATGGCCGCTGGAACGGGCAATGGATTGCTGGTCCGGGGATACAGGGTCCGGGGATACAGGGCCCGGGAATACAGGGCCCGGGAATCCCCGGCGGCTATCCCGTTCCCCCGCCAGGAGCTGCACCGTGGGGCGGCGACCCCTCGGCGCAACGTATGGCCGAGCGCTGCCGGCCTGACGGCAACGCCGCACCTGCGGACGGCGAGCATCGCCGGGATCGCGACTGCGAGATGGTGTTTGGCCGGCATCCGGGGTTTGGCCCGGGCTATCCCGCGGGGCCGCAAATGCCCGCTTACGGGCCATTCCCGTATGGGCCGGTCCCTTACGCCCCGATGGGGTACATGATGGTGCCGGTGGTGACGGTCCAGCAACCACCCGTGGTTGAAACCCGCACAATCACCCGGACCGAATACGTCACTGTTCACCGCCACCGCGTGGCTTGCGCCAAGCCGCGCCACCACGACAAGCGCGTGCACACCGGCAGCTGAGCCGGCGCTCGCTCAGAGCTTGCGCCCGATCAGTTCCTTCATGATTTCGTTGGTGCCGCCGAAAATGCGCGTCACACGCGCGGCGCGCCACGCGCGGGCAATCGCATATTCGTTCATATAGCCTGCCCCGCCGTGGAGCTGGAGGCACTTGTCCATCACTTCCCACTGCAATTCGGTGTGCCACAACTTGGCGGCGGCGCCCTCTTCGGCGGTCAGTTCGCGCTTCAGGTGGCGCGCCAGCGCCCAGTCGAGATGCGCCCAGCCCACTTGCAGCTTGGTCTTGAGATCGGCGAGCGTGAAGCGGGTGTTCTGGAAATCGAGAATCGGTTTGCCGAACGCCTTGCGGTCGCGCGTAAACGCCACCGTATCGTCGAACGCACGCTGCGCCGAAGCTTGCGCGCTGACCGCGATCGACAGGCGTTCCTGCGGCAATTCGCTCATCAGATAGATGAAGCCTTTGCCTTCTTCGCCGAGACAATTGGTGATCGGCACGCGCACATCGTTGAAGAACAGTTCCGAGGTATCGGCTTCGTCCTGCCCGATCTTGTCGAGATTGCGCCCGCGCTGGAAGCCTTCGCGATTGCCTTCGACCAGCACGATCGAAACGCCTTTCCACGCGGGCTGGATTTCGGTGTCGGTCTTGCAGCAGACCAGGATCAGATCGGCGTTCTGGCCATTGGTGATATAGGTTTTCGACCCGTTGATGACGTAGTGGTTGCCGTCTTTCTTCGCGGTCGTGCGCATGCCCTGCAAGTCGGACCCGGTGCCCGGTTCGGTCATCGCGATCGCGGTGACAACTTCGCCCGAGACCATTTTGGGCAGCCAGTGGCGCTTTTGCTCTTCCGAGCCATAAGTCACCAGGTAGTTGACGACGATATCCGATTGCAGCGAAAAACCGGTGGTGACGCGGCCGTAATAGGCGCTTTCTTCATCAACGATCGCGTTATAGCCGAAATCGAGCCCCAGCCCGCCGTATTCTTCGGGCACCGTCGGGCACAACATGCCGAGTTCGCCGGCTTTGGGCCACACCGACTTGGGCACGATGCCCTCTTCGGCCCATTTTGCGCCGTTGGGTTCGATCTCTTCCTGCAGGAAGCGGCGAACCGTGTGGCGGAAGGCTTCGTGATCTTCGGTGTAAGTCGAGCGGGGAATGAGGTCGAGCGACATCGGCGGGCTCTCCGGTTGTGGTCTGATTACGCTCAGGTAATCCACACCGGCGAGATCGGTCAATCTTTTTTAATCGGACGATTAACGACTTGCCCGAAGGGCCGGGTCAGATCGCGCCACCGGTCAGCCGCTGGCAGATCAGATCGAGCTGGTCGAGCGTCTTGTAGCGGATCGTCACCGCGCCGGTGCGCGGATCGGCATCGGCGCTGATAGTGACTTTGAGCCCGAGGCATTCCTCGAGATGCGAATGGACCGCCGCGATATCGG
>CAITOD010000699.1 GCA_903893935.1 uncultured Sphingomonadales bacterium | reverse complement strand
TGAACCACCGATATCGTGGTCAAACCAGCCACAAGCCCCCCAAAATCAAGCGCATCAATCACCCCAACGCCATCCTCCCATGCGAAATTAGCATCGGACGCGAATTCCGCAACGATCCCCTTCAGGGGAGGGGCTAGAAAGACTATCCGTTACGGATCGGTATCAGTGCTTCACCTGGCACTTGACGCCTTCGGCAGCCAGCTTGCTGCACAGGCTCTGTGCGGCGCCGGCGTCGTCGGCGAGGGCCTGCAGGCGATAGACCGTGCCGATATCGGCTTTGCCTTCGACCACGCGGTGGCCAAGCCCTTTGAGCAGTTCGTGCGCGCCGGTCAGGTGCGCCCAGCCCGCTTCTGCCAGTTTCTCGCTCGAATAAGCGCCGACCTGGACCGCGACGCCGCTCGCGGCTTCGTGCTTCGGCGCCGGGGTTGGAGTCGCTGCCGGTGCTGGCGCAGGTGCTGCCGCATGCGTGGGTGCAGGACCTGGCGAGGCGGCGGCGCCGGGAGCGGGCGCCGGGCTGGCGCTGCCCGCGAGGTTGGCATCGGGATGCTGGCCCTGGCTCACTTTGAAGCTTTCATCGCCGGTGCCGGCAAATTGCTTGCCGCCGGGATCGGTCGGCGCAACTTTGTAGGGGTCTTTGCTCGCGGCAATCAGGCTGCCATCGGCAGGCACCGCGGGCGCGCCGCGATGCGTCACCCAGTAAATGCCGTAAACCAGCAGGCCGAGCAGCAGCAGCGCGATCGCGATGAACGCAAAAAGACCACCGCTGCTGCGATGGTGCGCATCGGCGTCGATATCGTCGGCGCTTTCGAGCCAGGGCAGCCGTTCTTCCTCGCCAAGATCGAGCGAAGGCGAATGGCCGGCATGGTCGTGCCCGCTCCACCCTTCGCCGCCTTGCGCGTGCCCGGCTTCGCCATATTCGTCTGCGTGCATCGCGCCTGCTCCTTCCCTCTGCCTGTTACAGTTCTTCGGCCGCGGCCACTCCCAGAATGGCGAGACCGTTGCGGATAACCTGCCCGATCCGGGCCGCGAGAAACAGCCGGGCGCCGGTCATTGCCGGGTCATCGGCCACAATGAAGCGCTTGTCCGGCCGGTCGTTGCCCAGGTTCCAGTAGGCATGGAACGCCCCGGCGAGATCGTACAGGAAAAACGCCACGCGGTGCGGTTCGCGCGCCTGCGCCGCTGCCTCGATCACGCGCGGGAATTGCGCGGCGAGCTTCACCAGAGCCAGTTCCTCGTCGCCCAGCCGGTCGAGTGCGGCGGCATCGGGGGCAAACCCTTCGGCCGCAGCCTTGCGCAGGGTCGAACAGACCCGGGCGTGTCCGTATTGCACATAGAACACCGGGTTGTCTTTCGACGCTTCGACCACTTTGGCGAAATCGAAATCCATCTGCGCGTCGGGCTTGCGCGACAGCATGGTGAACCGCACCACGTCCTTGCCCACTTCGCGCACGACATCGGCGAGCGTGACGAATGTGCCCGCGCGCTTCGACATCTTGACCGGGGCGCCATCGCGCAACAGCTGGACCATCTGCACCAGCTTGACTTCGAACGGTTTCGCAGCACCTTGCGCGCCGGTCATCGCCGCGACGGCGGCGCGAATGCGCTTGACCGTTCCGGCGTGATCGGCCCCCCAGATATCGACCAGCGCATCGGCGGTTTCGGCTTTCTGGAAGTGATAGGCGAGGTCCGCGCCAAAATAGGTCCAGCTGCCGTCCGACTTGCGGATCGGCCGGTCCTGGTCGTCGCCGAACCGGGTCGAGCGGAACAGCGGCAATTCGACCGGTTCCCAGTCTTCGGCGACTTTGCCTTTGGGCGCTTCGAGCAGACCGTCGTAGACCAGATCGTGCGCGCGCAGCCAGGCTTCGGCCGCCGCCGGCTTGCCGCTCGCCTGCAATTCGGCTTCGGACGAAAACACGTCGTGATGGATGCCGAGCAGCGCCAGATCGTCGCGGATCATCGCCATCATCGCCGCCACGGTGCGCGTGCGGAACAGCGCCAGCCATTCGGATTCGGGCGCCGCGACATAGCGTTCCCCGAATTCGGCGGCGAGCGCCTGCCCCGCCGGGATCAGGTAATCGCCGGGATAGAGCCCTTCGGGAATGTCGCCGACCGCATGGCCGAGCGCTTCGCGATAACGGATATGCGCCGAACGCGCGAGCACATCGACTTGCCCGCCGGCGTCGTTGATATAGTATTCGCGGATCACCCGATGCCCGGCAAAAGCGAGCAGACTGGCCAGCGCATCGCCCACCACCGCGCCGCGGCAATGGCCCATGTGCATCGGCCCGGTTGGATTGGCCGAGACATATTCGACATTGACCACGCTGCCCGCACCCATGGTCGAACGGCCATAATCGGCGCCCGCCGCCGCAATCCGCTGCAATTCGGCCAGCCATGTACCGGGGGTGAGCCGCAAGTTGATGAACCCCGGCCCGGCGATTTCGGCACCGGTCACGCGCGGGTCCTGCGCCAGTTCGGCGGTGAGCGCGCTCGCCAGCGCGCGCGGATTGGTGCCCGCCGGCTTGGCCAGCACCATCGCCGCATTGGTCGACAGATCGCCATGCGCGGGATCGCGCGGCGGTTCGGTGGTGACGCCCGCGCGGGCGAGCCCGGCCGGCAGCGTGCCGGCAGCGACAAGCGCATCGATCGCGGCATCGATCACCGCCGCGAATTCGGCAAACAACGTCCGTTCGGCAATATCTGGTGCAAGTTGGGTCATGGTTTCGGTCATCGATCCTGCGATAGCGGATTATCGGCGCACAATAAACGCCCCCAAGCCACGCCCGGAGAACAGTGAATGGCAAACGGTGAACCAGATCGGGACCGGCATTCGTCGGCCCGCGCGGCGATCATCGTCGCGCGTTGTAGGCCAGTTGCTGGTCGGTCAGCTGAAACCCGACCAGCAGTTCGAACGTGGCTTTGGACAGCGCGGCCTTGACATCGGGCAGCGACAGCGGATCGACCGCCGCATCGGTGTCCCCTGGCTTGCGCTTGCGGTTCAGCCGCGCGCGGATCGCGGTCGGCAGCGTCGCTTCCTCGCGATCGATCACGCCGATGGCAACCCCGTGCCCGGAGGCGCGATCCTGCCCGTCGGCAAAATCGACGCCGACGGTGCCGACATGTTTGGCGACGATTGTCGAACCGCCGCGTTCGACCACCGAAAAATACGGGAAATCGATATGGCGCGCGCCGTGCGTGTCGTTGCGGCGCGCGAGCACGTCAAAATCGACTCGCGCCGTCAGCTTGGGCAGGTGCAGCGCGTTGTCGCACGCTTTGCGCACATTGGTGATCGTCGCCACCGTATCGATCGCGCGGGAATCGAGCCGGCCCGGCGCCATCAGCGTAACATCGCCGGTCACTTCGGGGACACCCACAATGGGACACGGGGTCCGCAACGCGGTCACTCCGACCGTATCGTCAACCACCAGTTCGCCATGGTCTTTCGAGCAGGCGGCAAGCGCCAGCAGAGAAAGGCCGCAAACCGCGCCAATCCGGGCAAAACGGTGAAAGGGAACTGGCATCGCGGCGCAAAATCCTCGGGCTTGGTCGTCATGATGCGTCTGCATCGGCGACGCTTGGTCCATGCTCTCTAGCCAGCCCTGCCGGTTTGGGCAATCCGCCGGATCGGGGGTTTGTGGATGTCTGTTGCGCTGCTACGATAGCGCGCATGACCATACCTTTACGCGTCCTGATCGCCGCACCGCGCGGGTTTTGCGCGGGCGTCGATCGTGCGATCGAAATCGTCGAACGCGCCATCGAACGCTATGGCGCGCCGGTCTATGTGCGTCACGAAATCGTCCACAACCGCTTTGTCGTCGATGCGCTCAAAGCCAAAGGCGCGGTGTTTGTCGAAGAACTCGACGAAGTGCCCGATGGCGCGCCGGTGGTGTTTTCAGCGCATGGCGTGGCCAAGACGGTGGCTGAAGAAGCAACCGGGCGCGGGCTCGACTGGCTCGATGCGACGTGTCCGCTGGTCAGCAAAGTCCACCGCCAGGCCGAACGCCATCTCGAAGCCGGGCGCCACATCCTGTTCATCGGCCATCGCGGCCACCCCGAAGTGATCGGCACGATGGGCCAGGTGCCGCAAGGCGCGATGACGCTGATCGAAACGCTCGCCGATGTCGAAGCGATTGCGCAAGAACCCGATCGCCCGCTCGCGTTCCTGACCCAGACCACGCTGTCGGTCGACGATACAGCGGCGATCGTGGCGGCCTTGCGCGCGCGCTTCCCGGCGATTGTCGGCCCGCGCGCCGAAGACATCTGTTATGCCACCTCCAATCGCCAGACTGCGGTCAAGGCCATCGCCGGGGACTGCGATCTGATCCTGGTGGTGGGGGCCCCGAGCAGTTCCAATTCGGTGCGGCTGGTCGAAGTGGCCGAACGCTGCGGTACGCGCGCGCGGCTGATCCAGTGCGCCAGCGAGATCGCGCCCGACTGGCTCGATGGGGTTGCCACGATCGGGGTCACCGCCGGCGCGTCGGCCCCCGAAGTGCTGGTGCAGGCGGTGATCGACCGATTGGGCCGATGGCGCGCAATCCACTGCGAAACCGTGACCACCGCCGAAGAGCGCATGGTGTTCAAACTGCCCAAACAACTGGTCGAATAAGTGGCCGTTTACACGCACCTCGGCGCAGAGGACATGGCGGCGCTGATCGCGGCTTACGATGTCGGCACGCTGGTTTCGGCCAAAGGCATTGCCGAAGGCGTGTCGAACAGCAACTGGCTGGTCGACACCACCGGGCGTGACGGCGCGGGCACGCGGTTCATCCTGACGATGTACGAATTTCGCATCGATCTCGACGATCTGCCCTATTTCCTGTCGCTGCTCGACCATCTGGCCGCGCGCGGCTGCCCGGTGCCGCGCACGATCCACGACCGCGACGGCGCGCTGTGCCGCCGGATCGGTGACAAGGCGGTGGCGCTGATCGAATTCCTGCCCGGCGTTTCGGTGAGCATGCCCACGCTTGGCCAGACGCACGCGGTGGGCGTGGAACTGGCGCGGCTGCATGGGGCAGCAGCGGATTTTCCGGCCAGCCGCGCGAACACCATGGCCGTGGCCGAATGGCAGCGACTGGGCCAGGCCTGCGGGGCCGAAGCGCTCGCGACCATCGATCCCTGGCTGGCGCGGCTGGTCTGCGAAGACTTGCCGCGGATTGCCGCGGCATGGCCCCTGGACTTGCCCCGGGGCGTGATCCACGCCGATCTGTTCCCCGACAATGTGCTTGTGCTGGGCGACGCGATCACCGGGATGATCGACTTCTATTTCGCCTGCAACGACGTCACCGCCTATGATCTGGCAATCACGCATCTGGCCTGGTGCTGGAACGACGGCGATGGCACATTCCGCCCCGATCTGTCGCGCGCGCTGATCGATGGCTACGAAAGCGTGCGCCCGCTGTCGCCCGCCGAACGCGCCGCGCTGCCGCTGCTTGCGCAAGGGGCGGCGATGCGCTTCATGCTGAGCCGCGCGTATGACTGGCTCAACACGCCCAAAGATGCGCTGGTAACCCCCAAGGACCCCCGGCCGATGGGCCGCCGGTTGCAGTTCTATCGCGACAACCCGGGGATATTTGCGTGAAACAGGTCGATGTGTTTACCGACGGCGCGTGCAAGGGCAATCCCGGCAAAGGCGGCTGGGGCGTGCTGCTGCGCGCCGGCACATCCGAAAAGGAACTTTCGGGCGGCGAAGCGTTGACCACCAACAACCGCATGGAAATGACCGCGGTGCTGCGCGCCTTGCAGGCGCTGCGCGAACCGTGCGCGGTGCGGCTGCACACCGACAGCCGCTATGTCATCGACGGCATGACCAAATGGATGTTCGGCTGGGTCAAAAAGGGCTGGAAAACCGCCGACAACAAACCGGTCAAGAACGAAGACTTGTGGCGCGCACTGGTCGAGGCCGCGCGCCCGCACACAATCGAATGGATCTGGGTCAAAGGCCACGATGGCCATGTCGAAAACGAACGCGTCGACAAACTGGCCAGCGACGCCGCCAAAGCGGCCTAAAACCGCCCCGGTGCATAGCGGCTCGCATCAAGTCCCTCGGTCATCGCGTCGCGCGGCTTGTCCAGCAGCAGCTGCATTGCAAGGCGCGCGGCGGCGGGCGCGGTCTGGATGCCGAAGCCGCCCTGGCCGGCAAACCAGAACAGGCCGGGCACCGCCGGATCGAAACCATAGACCGGCAGGCGATCGGGGGAAAAGCTGCGCAGGCCCGCCCAGCGCCGTTCGAGCGCGGCCACGCGCCAGTCGAGCGCATGTTCGAAACGGTCGATGGCAATTGCCACGTCAAGCTCTTCGGGCGCGACATCGTGCGCGGTGTCGGGGGTTTCGTCGTGCGGCGAGACCAGCAGCCGCCCGCTCTGCGGCTTGAAATAGAAATCCTGATCGATCCCGAACGTCAGCGGCATATCGGCCGGCGGCAGCGGATCGGTGCGCAATTGCACGATCGTGCGCCGCAGCGGGGTGATCCCCAACGGTTTCGCGCCAAACAAGCCGGCGACCTGATCGGCCCACGCCCCGGCCGCGTTGACCACCACGCCCGCGCGCGCCGCTCCGCCCGGCCATTCGAGCAACCAGTCGCCGCCCTCGCGCTCGGCATGCGCAATCCGTGCGCGCACTTTGAGCACGCCGCCGCCGCGCCGCGCCTGGGCGAGGTAATGCTGGTGCAACCCGGCTCCATCGATGTCGGCGCCGTTGGGCTCATAGGCGCCGTGGCACCATTCGTCGCGCAAACCAGGCACCATTGCCGCGATCGCCGCGCGGTCGATCAGCCGAATGGCAACGCCGAGTGCGGCAAACCGATCGACGAACGCCTCAACTCGTGCCGCATCGGCCGCCCGGCCGATTGTCAGCCCCGCGCGCGGGCTCAACAGGCCGCGTTCTTGCAAATACGGCCCCGAAGCCAGCGTCAGCGGCACCACGCCGGGCCCGCCATAGCTTTCTTCCCAGAACGCTGCGGAACGCCCGGTGGTGTGATAGCCCGGCGTGTCCTCGGCCTCGACCACCAGCACGCGCGCCTGCGCGCCCAATTCTGCGGCGAGGCTGGCGCCCGCCATGCCCGCGCCGACAATCGCGATATCGAACGGGGCGGCAAGGTCTTCGCGCGAAGCGACGGCAAGCTCAGTCATGGCGGGTCTCGCAGCGGGGTCAAAGCGCGCCCGGCGCGTGTCGGGCAAGAAAGTGCGCGATGGCAGCGAGGACCCGGTCGCGCACCGGATCGGCTTCGCGCAGCAGCTCGTGCGCGGATTCGGCGCCGAATTCGAGCAGTTCGGCATTCGGCAGGCGCGCCGCCGCACGCGCAATTGCCGGCCACGAGACGAGTGCATCGTACCGTGCCGCCAGAACGAGCACGGGCACAGCGCCCGCTTCGAGCAAACCCGGCTGGGCGAGCCGACGCATCGACCGGCTCGCCTTGCGCACCCAGTCCCAGCTCGCCGGGCCCATATCGAGCTCGGTGCGGTGCGCGCGCCACCACAGTTCATCGGCATAACGGTCGGGATCGCGGGTCAGCGTGGCGCCGCGCGTCGCTGCCGTATCGCCCGGTCGTTCGCCTTCGCTCCACGCCGGCCGCGCCGGATCGCCGATCCGGCACATCAGCCAGCCGAACGCGCTTTGCAGGGCTTCGGGGATCGGCGTGACAAAGCCCAGCATCGGCGCGCTCAGCACCAGCGCGGTCGGTCGAACGCGGGCTTCGGCGACTGCGCGCAACACCAGATGCCCACCCATCGAGTGCCCGACCAGCACATGCGGACCGGGGCTGGTCTGCACCCATTCGGCCCAGAATGCGGCGAGATCGTCGATCCAGGTGGCGAAATCATCCACCCCGCCGATCCGCGTGCCCGGATAGAAACGCCCCGACCCGGCCTGCCAGCGCCAGTCAAGCGCGGTAACGCGCCAGCCCTCGCGGTGCCAGCCATCGAGCGTTTCGGCATATTTCTCGTAGAAATCGGCACGGCCGGGCAGGAACAGCAGCGATCCGCGCAAAGGCGCATCGGCGCAGGACAGCCCCGGCCAGTCGATCCGCCGGATTGCGAACCGGTCTGGCGCAAGCCATCGCGATTCGATGGCATCGGCCGGGATCGCACGCCGCGGCGCGCCCCGCGATGGCGGCGTTGCAGAGAGACGCGCGGTGTGGGGCGCGGCTTCGGGATTTTCAGCCAATGCCTGTCCTTGCCGTTTGCGATCTGCCCCGTTTCCGGCGCGTGATGGTTCTTGGTTACCGTTTGGTAAGTGGTTGTCCCGCATAAGACCCGTCATGCAAGGAACATCGATCATTTACGGGCTGGTAGGGGCATTGGCAATCGCGCTGCTCTATGCCGCGTTCACCGATATTCGTCGTCGCAAGATCGACAACTGGCTCAATCTGGCGATTGCGCTTGCCGCGCCGCTGTTCTGGTGGGCGAGCGGTTTGTCGCTGTGGCCGGGCGTCGCGCTGCAACTGGCGCTGGCGATCGGCACGTTTGCGGTGATGGCCGGGCTGTTTGCCTTGCGCGCAATGGGCGGCGGCGATGTCAAGATGCTCACCGCGCTGGCGCTGTGGATGCCGGCCGGACTGTTTTTGCGGCTGCTGGTGGTGATGGCGCTCGCCGGCGGCGTACTCACTGTCGCGCTTGGCATGTGGCATGTCACGCGGCGCCAGAAGGACAAGCTGAAGATTCCCTATGGCGTGGCGATTGCGCTGGCGGGTCTGTGGACGATCGCCAGCGCCGATGCAGCGCACTGGAACAGCCCCAAAGTGCTGGCACTGCCAGGACACGCCGTGGCTCGCCTGGTGATGACGACGCGGGGGCCAGTTGCGGGGCCAGTAACGGGATCAGCAGCGTCTCCCGCACCCGGGGCGACCCCCGGGGCAGGCAAATGACACGATAGCAGAAACCGGACCACGCCGGTCAACGCCGGCGTGAGGTCTATTTTAACCATTTTCGTCGAAAACAACCGGGTTTGAATTAGGGCGGGACATTTTTGTCATGGACAGGAAGAAGCTGATGTTGCTGGTCGGGGCCTTGCTCGTGGCGCTGCTCACGAGCCTTGCTGCCCGTGCCCTGCTGTCGGGTGGTGCGGCACCGCAGGCCATCGCCGCGGTCAAAGTGCTCGACGGGCCCAAAGTGCTGGTGTCGCAGCGTGCGCTGCCGATCGGCACGATCATCACCGCCGATGCGGTGTCGTTCCAGCCCTGGCCCAAAGATCTCGTGCAGGATGCCTATTTCCTGCAGGACAAGACCAATATGGGCAAATTGCTCGGCACCGTGGTCAAGAACCCGATCACCGCCGGCCAGCCGATCACCACCGGCTCGCTGGTGGCACCGGGCGATCGCGGTTTTCTCGCCGCAGCGCTTGGCCCGGGCATGCGCGCAGTGACCATCCCGGTCAGCAGCCGCACCGGTGTTGCCGGGTTTGTCTTCCCGGGCGACCATGTCGACCTGCTGCTGACCCAGACCGTCAAGGGCGAAGGCGAAACGCAGCCATTGCGCGCGACCGAAACCATTCTCAAGAACTTGCGCGTGCTCGCCACCGACCAGTCAACCGATCAGGAAACCGTCGATGGCCATACCCGCGTCAAAGGCTTCAGCCTGGTGACGGTCGAAACCACGCCCAAGATCGCCGAAGAACTGGCAGTTG
>CAITOD010000698.1 GCA_903893935.1 uncultured Sphingomonadales bacterium | reverse complement strand
GGACCGCCGGCGGCAATGCCGCTCATGGGATTGATCGCACTCAGCGATCCTCCCCGGGAAGACTCGGCGGCGCTGGTCACCCAATTGAAAGCTCTGGGAGTTCGCATGGTGATGGTCACGGGCGACGCGCCGGCGACGGCGGCAATTGTC
This sequence comes from uncultured Sphingomonadales bacterium, assembly GCA_903893935.1. Taxonomy (GTDB): domain Bacteria; phylum Pseudomonadota; class Alphaproteobacteria; order Sphingomonadales; family Sphingomonadaceae; genus Novosphingobium. The sequence goes on along the minus strand of CAITOD010000698.1, from coordinate 1,551 downwards.
GCTCATGCAGTGGGCCTTGATGGCGCCGTGGGCCCGCCGGGGCCGATCCCGGATGATGTTCGCCCGGAAAGTTTTGCGGTATTTGCGGGAGTTCTGCCAGAGGATAAATTCAAGCTGGTGAAGGCATTTCAAAAAGGCGGAAATATCGTTGGCATGTGTGGCGACGGAGCCAATGACGCGCCGGCCTTGCGGCAGGCCCAAATGGGCATCGCGGTTTCCACCGCAACCGATGTGGCGAAGTCGGCGGCAGGTATCGTGCTGACCTCACCGGGACTAATCGGCGTGGTCGCAGCAGTAAAAGAGGGCCGCATTACTTTCCAACGCATTCTGACCTACACCTTGAATTCGGTGACCAACAAAATCGTCAAGATATTCTTCCTTGCCATTGGTTTGGGCATGACCGGCCACGCGATTCTGACCCCGATGCTGATGATCATCAGCATGCTCGGCGGCGATCTTCCCGGAATGTCTCTGACCACGGATAACGTACGGCCGTGCGCGCGCCCCAATAGCTGGCGCATCAGCAACTTGACAATCGCCGGCGTTTTTATGGGTCTAGCCGAGTTGATATTCTGCGTCAGTGTTCTCGCGATTGGCCACTATCGCATGGGCCTGGGCATCGCCACTCTGCAGACACTGGCGTTCGTTTCGCTCGTGTGCGGAAATCAGGCCATGACCTATGCGATTCGTGCTCGGGGGCGGATCTGGGCCTCGCCCTATCCGAGCCGCTGGCTGGCTTTATCGTCCGTCGCCGATTTGGGGAGCGCGCTGACGCTGGCGGGGTGCGGCTGGCTCATGATGCCACTGCCAGTCTGGGTGTTGGGCAGCGTGCTGGCCGGCGCCATTGTGTTTGTGTTGGTCTTGGATTGGGTCAAGGTGAGGGTCTTTGGCCGCTTGAAGATCGCATGAACAACAAGTCTTGAGAGGGTCGAAATAAAGAGACGTTTTAACCCCGAAACAAAGTCCACAAGATGGATGCCGAAATCGGTCACGTGATGGCGTTGGCGCCAAGCCAAGCAATCTCCGAAGCCGGTAAAATACTCGCGGCAGATTTGCCCAGGGAAGCCGCGGGCACCAACGAATCAAACAACAGAATATCCCAACCATAAGGCACACAATGGGGATAACACCCCATGTCACCCGCTCGAACGGCAGCATATTATCGGGGGCTATGAACACAAAGAATAAGGAAACTGTCAGGACGAACAAGCCCGTTTGGTTCATCACCGGATGTTCGACTGGCTTCGGACACGAACTGGCCACCCAAGCGCTGGCGCGCGGGTTTCGCACCGTCGTGACGGCGCGCAAACCGGAGCAGGTTCAGGCGCTGGCGGCCATGGGTGATGCATTGGCGCTCAAACTCGACGTGACGGATCAGTCACAGATTGACGCCGCGATTAAGGCGGCCCAGGAAAAGTTTGGCGGGATTGATGTGCTGGTGAATAACGCAGGAATTGGTTACTTCGCAGCTATCGAAGAAGGCGAAGAAAATGAGGTGCGCCGGATGTTTGAGATCAATGTTTTCGGCATGAGCCGGATGATTCAAGCGGT
>CAITOD010000697.1 GCA_903893935.1 uncultured Sphingomonadales bacterium | reverse complement strand
GCCATCAGCATGCCCGGCGTGATCTTGTCGCAATTGGAAATGCACACCATCGCATCGGCACAATGCGCATTGACCATATATTCGACGCTGTCGGCGATCAGGTCGCGGCTGGGCAGCGAATAGAGCATGCCGTCGTGGCCCATCGCGATGCCGTCATCGACCGCGATCGTGTTGAATTCCTTGGCCACGCCGCCGGCAGCCTCGATCTCGCGCGCGACCAGCTGGCCCAGATCCTTGAGGTGGACATGGCCGGGCACGAATTGCGTGAACGAATTGACCACCGCGATGATCGGCTTGCCGAAATCGCTGTCTTTCATCCCCGTCGCGCGCCACAGGCCGCGGGCGCCGGCCATGTTGCGGCCGTGGGTGGTGGTGCGGGAACGATACGGCGGCATGATCGGGCGACTCCGGGCGATATTCGAGTGATCGCGCCGATTACCCGAGCGCGCTGCCGAGGTCGAAAGTTTAATTTGCGACGATCAGCCGAGCGAAGCGACGATCGCCCTGGTCATGCGTTCCAGCCGCTCGGCCCAGATCGCCTGCCCCGCCGCATCGCCGATCTGGTCCTGCCGGATTTCCACGCCGACATAGAGCCGCCCGTGCGCTTCGGCATGGAGGTCCATCGTCAGATTGAGCAATTCGCCCGAATATGGCTGCTGATCGCCCACCACCAGCCCGGGTTCGCCGCGCAGCCAGTCGAGTGCCGCCGCCGCCCCGCGCCGGTCGCGGTTGTAGAGAATGCCGATGTGCCAGGGCCGTGCTTCATCGGGGTGGCTCATCAGGCGCGGGGTAAAGCTGTGCAGCGAGAGAATCAGCCGCGGCTGCATGCGCCCGATCAGATCGGCAAAGGCGGCATGATAAGGGCGGTAGAACCGCGCAAGCCGCGCTTCGTGCCCGGCATGATCGAGCGCGTTGCCGGGAATGGCGTGGCCGTCGCTGGCAATCGGCGCGACACCGGGGCTGTGTTCCTCGCGGTTGAAATCGCACACCAGCCGGCTGACATTGCCCATGAACGCGGTGTAGCCGCCGCGCGCCACCAGCATGGCGCCCACTTCGGCGACGCCGATATCGATGGCGATATGCTGCCGCAGCAAGGCAGTATCGATGCCCAGATCGATATCATCGGGCACGCGGGCCGAGGCGTGATCGGATTCGATCAGAATACCGCCGGGAACAATGTCGCCGACAATGCGGAATGCTTCGCTCATCGCAATTGCCCCGCCAGATGCCACCACGCCGGCGGCACTGTGGCCGCATCGCGCTGCGCATCGCTATCATAGAGCGCAAAGCAGGTCGCGCCCGATCCCGACATGCGCACCAGCCAGGCACCGCTTTGGCGCAGCCAGTCGAGCACGTCGGCGATTTGCGGCACCAGCGCGATCGCGCCGGGTTCGAGATCGTTGCGCCCTTCGCGCGCGATCGTGCGCAAGTCCCCGGTCGGCAAAGGCCCGCGATCGACCATGTCCCACGCGCGGAACACCGGCCCGGTCGGCAGCGGCACGCGCGGATTGACCAGCAGCACGGGCGTGCCTTGCAGATCGTCGCCAAGGTCCGCAAGCTCGGTACCGGTGCCGTGGCCCAGCGCAGTGCGACTGCGCACGCAGGCGGGCACATCGGCGCCCAGCCCGGCCGCGCGCGCGAGCCAGTCATCGGGCAGCCCGTGCAGCCGTTCGACCAGCCGGAACACCGCCCCGGCATCGGCCGAGCCGCCGCCCAGCCCCGCCGCCACCGGCAGCCGCTTGTCGAGCGTGATCGCCCAGCCCTGTCCGCGCGGCAGGAGTGCGAGCGCCTGTTCGACAATATTGTCACCGCAACCGAGCGCGCCCGAAAATTCGCCGCGCACGATCAGGCTGTCGTGCGGTGCAGGTGCAATCACCAGTTCGTCGCCCGCATCGACAAACGCGAACACCGTTTCCAGATCGTGATAGCCGTCGTCGCGCCGCGCGCGCACATGCAGCGCGAGATTGATCTTGGCATAAGCGGTTTCGCAAAACGAACTCATCGCACTTCCTTTATCCTCCCCGAAACGGGGAGGGGGACCAGCGATGCTGGTGGAGGGGGCCTTCCCCAAGCGAAACCCCACGAGAGGTTGAGCAATCCGACGCAACCCTTTGAGACGGAGCGCAATCCGGCGCGATTCCTTCAGACCTGGCGCAATCCGGGATAACTTCCTCAGATGTAGCGTAATCCGGCTTGGCCCCTCCACCATGCTGCGCATGGTCCCCCTCCCCGTGCCGGGGAGGAATAATGGGTTTACATGTTGGGGTAATTGGGGCCGCCGCCGCCTTCGGGGGTGACCCAGTTGATATTCTGGGTCTTGTCCTTGATGTCGCATGTCTTGCAATGGACGCAGTTCTGCGCGTTGATCTGCAAGCGCGGATCGCCATGTTCGTTTGCGACGAATTCATAGACCCCGGCGGGGCAGAACCGCGCTTCGGGCCCGGCATAGAGCCGCAAGTTGATGTTGACCGGCACTTGCGGGTCGGCCAGCACCAGGTGGCACGGCTGGTCTTCTTCATGGTTGGTGTAGGAATAAGCCACATTGGTCAGCCGGTCGAAGCTGATAACCCCGTCGGCTTTGGGATAGACGATCGGCTTGTAGAGGTCGGCGCGCATTGTCGCTTCGGCATCGGTGTGATGCGTCATGCCCGAAAACGGATTGACCCGGAGCACGCGCGCCCACATGTCGGCGCCCGCCAGCACGGTGCCGAGCGCACCGCCGAACTTGGCCACCAGCGGTTGCGCGTTCTGCACCAGTTTCAGTTCCCTGGCGATCCAGCTTTCGCGCACCGCGGTATCGTATTCCATCAGCGCATCGTTTTCGCGCCCCGCCGCAATCGCCGCCGCGATCGCTTCGGCGGCGAGCATGCCCGATTTCATCGCGGTATGGCTGCCCTTGATGCGCGGCACATTGACGAACCCGGCCGAGCAGCCGACCAGCGCGCCGCCCGGAAACGCCAGTTGCGGCACCGATTGCCACCCGCCTTCGTTGATCGCGCGCGCACCATAGGCCACCCGCCGCCCGCCTTCGAGAATGGCGCGGATTTCGGGATGCTGCTTCCAGCGCTGGAATTCCTCATAGGGGTAAACATACGGGTTGGCGTAATCGAGCGCGGTCACAAACCCCAGCGCGACCTGGTTGTTGGCCTGATGGTACAGGAACCCGCCACCCCACGAATCCGATTCCGACAGCGGCCAGCCCTGCGTGTGCAGCACGCGGCCCGGCACGTGTTTGGCCGGATCGATGTCCCACAGTTCCTTGAT
>CAITOD010000696.1 GCA_903893935.1 uncultured Sphingomonadales bacterium | reverse complement strand
CGTCCAGCGCCAGAACAGCGCGGCGCGTTCGGCCGCGGTGCCGCGATCGGTGATATGTTCGATTTCGCGTTCACCGCCATAGCGGCCAACCGCAAGGATCGTCGCGCCATGCATCTCAAACAGCAGAGTCGAGCCGTTGATAAACGCGATCGAGAGGAAGTGGAACGGATTGTAGAACAGATTGCCGTTGCGGATCGAAAACGCCGCGGTCCAGTCGAGGTGCGGGAAAATGCCGAACGGTACGGCTTCGGCCCAGCTGCCCATCAGCATCGGGCGGATGAAGCCCAGCGTGATGATCAGGAAAATGCCCGAAGCAAACGCCCAGGCGACATGCGTGCCCATGCCCAGCGCGCGCGCCCGAAGATAGGTGCGCGCAAACCACAGCAGCAGCGACGTGGTCATGCAGAAGCCCGCGATCAGCCACCAGCCGCCTTTGGCGAGCGGGACGAACACCGAAAAACCGTATTCGGGCCCCGGCGGCTCGAGCGCGAGCCACGGCAACTGGCGCACGAACTGCACCGGGTTCCACCCGACGCTGGCCCACATGTTGAGCCCGATGATCTCGAACGCCAGAAAGGCGAAGACCAGCGAGGCCATGCCGAGCGTGCCGAGATAGATCGGCCCGATCTGCGCATTGCCGAACGTACCCATCAGGTAGTTGTAAAATCCGGGGCCGGTGCGCGTGAAGCTGGCGCCGCGCAGCGGGGGACCTGCTTCGAGCGGTCCGCGCAGCTGAACCTGGGTGAACATGTTTTGATAGCGTGCCATCGGACGACCCTCCTTAGGACCAGATCGGCAGGTTGAGCCACCACGTCCACCATTCGGGCCAGCCGCGTGTCCACAACGGTCCGGAAATGATGATGCAGATCGCGCTCCAGAAGCCTGCGGACAATGCCAGGAACAGGCCGAGGCGGTGAATGCCCAGCGTACCGACCGAATAGCCGATCGTGTCGCGGAAGAACGCGTCTTCGTATTCGGGCGACTTGACCGCTTCACCGGGCGCGGGGTTGACCGACGACAGCACCAGCGCACCATGGAAGGCAAGCGCCCCGCCGGTGACGAAGAAGAAGCTGACCGCGATCATGTGCGCAGGGTTGTAGTGGAAATGCAGGTATTGGTAGCCGGTGTTCGACACCCAATCGAGATGGCTGAAAATGCCATAGGGGAAGCCGAAACCCCAGGCGCCGAGCAGGAACGGGCGGATCACTTCGAGCGAAACATAGGCAAAAATCGCAAAGCTGTAGGCAAACGGCACGTGGTAGCCCATGCCGAGCTTGCGACAGATCTCGACTTCGCGCAGCGCCCACGACACGAACGCCACGATCGCGCAGACCGTGATGATCTGCCAGAAGCCGCCTTCGCGCAAAGGTGCTAGGCCGAGGCCATAGCGCAAGTCGGGCGGCGCGATGCTGATCAGCCAGGGGTTCCACGTCGGCCCGAGCGAGGCGGCGTAGAAAATCAGCGCAGTGCCCAGCGATGCCGCGATCGCCGTGGTAACGCCGAAGAAACCGACATAAAACGGGCCGACCCAGAAGTCGAACAGGTCGCCGCCGATGAGCGTGCCTCCCCGCACCCGATATTTTCGCTCAAAGCTCAGCAGCGCCATTGCATTTCTCCGCCTCCCGACTGACGCCGGGACTCTTTGCTGTCAGGTCCTTGTCGAGTGACGAGCCCGGCTTTTGCGAAGTCCGGCCTCGTCTACCCGCAGCCGCGCAAGCGCGCGGCACGCCATTCAGTCAGGTTTGCCGTCAGGTACCCGCTGGTGCCGCAGGAGCGGCCGCAACCGCCTTTTTGTGCGGGCCATCGAGCCAGTTGTAACGATCGGTGCTGAGCAGGATGAAATGGATCAGCAGCGCGAGCGTAAAAAGGAAGATAAACAGGGCGACCAGCGCGCGGCGCGGGTCGAAGATCAACCAAATTCTCCACATATCGTGGCTCCTTGTAATTTAGAGTCCCTTTTCCAACCCGGGTTTTGCCCGGATTGAAATCAAAGCCAGGGACGCCAGTTCCAGACCAGAACGTGGGCGACAATCGCCACCAGCGTGAAGATCAGAAAGCTGCTGACGAACAGCTTGTGAAATTCCTTGGCTTCTTCGGGGGTCAGGTACGTGCCTGGCCCAAACTTGTCGTTCGGATCGCTCATGTTTTCGTCTCCATTGTTCCCGACGAGGGCGGGAGCGTGCGACACGCTCCCCTGCGGCATCCGCGCCAGGCACAGCCTCGCGAGGATTGGTGAACCCGCGTGATCGCACGATCGCGGCGGGAAAGGCGGGCCGCGCTCATGCGTCGCGGCTTTCGTGTATGGCGCGGGCCAGGCGTTCGGCGCTGACCGAGGCTTCGCCGGCGCGGCGTGCCGCGCGTTCGGCAGCATCGCGGATGCGCTTGGCCATCGAAATGCGCACCAGCACCGGCGCGCGTTCGACCACTGCGTCGAGTTCGGTCTTGGCGGCCTGGTCCCACACCAGTTCGCGTTCGATCCGCGCGGGCGTCGCTTCGGCCTGGTCGAGCTGGCCGGCGAGCGGCAGGATATGGAACAGCGCATCGAACAGCGCGTTGCATACGTCCTGCACCAGATAGGTGGCGCCGGCATAGCCCATGAACGGCGTGCCGGTGTGACGGCGGATCACCGCGCCGGGGAAGCTCGCCGGGATATAGACCCCGCGCGCGCCGCATTCGGCCATGTACATCCGCTCGTTGAAGCTGCCGAACACGATCAGCGGCGGGTTCTGCGCGATCATGTCCCTGACCGCCTGGTTGTCGGACTTGGTGCCCGCGCAGCGCGACACCGCGAAGTGGCAGGGCAGCCCCATGTCGTCTTCGAGGAATTTGCGGATGCCGCGCGCATACGTATCGGTCGCGACGATGCCGAAGCTCGCGGTGCCGAAGAAATCCTGCGTGACCGAGCGCCACAAGTCCCACAGCGGCTTGATCGTGGTGTGTTTTTCGCGCTCGATGAACGGCTCGGGGTCGAGCCCGGTCAGTTCGCCCAGCTTGCGCAGGAACAGCGTGGTCGACGTCAGCCCGACCGGCGCCTGCAGAAACGGCCGTTCGAGCGCTTCGCACAGGCCGCGGCCGAATTCGCGATAGAGGCACACGTTGACATGCGCATCGGCCAGCTTGCGCACTTGCGCGAGATGGCTGCCGAGCGGGAATACCAGATTGACTTCGGCGCCGATGCCTTCGACCAGCCGGCGGATTTCGGCGCAATCGGACGGCATGTTGAACGTGCCGTAGATCGGCCCGATGATATTGACGCGTGGCTTTTCGCCCGGCTTGCGCGCGCGTGCAGCGGGCACTTTCTTCGGACCGAACTGCGTCCACAGCCAGGTCAGCGCGCGATCGGCCGCCTGCCACTGGTCCTCGTCGATCGTGCGGGGCAGAAAGCGCTGGATATTGGTGCCTTCAGGCGTCACCCCGCCGCCGATCATTTCGGCAATCGACCCGGTCACGACCACCGCCGGCAGATCGGGATCGAGCGTTTTCCAGGCGCGCTTCATGGCACCTTCGGTGCCGTCGCGGCCCAGTTCCTGTTCGCCCAGGCCGGTGACGACAATCGGCAATTCGTGCGGCGGCAGCGCGTCGGTATAATGCAGCACCGAAGTGACCGGCAGGTTTTCGCAACCCACCGGCCCGTCGATGATCACCTGCAGGCCCTTGATCGCGGTGAACGCATAGACCGCGCCCCAATAGCCCCCGGCCCGATCGTGATCGAGAATGAGCGTCATTGGCCGACGCTTTCTTCCGCCTTGGCGGCGGCGATGCGACGGGCTGCGAATTTTGCCTTGAATTCGGGATGATCGACCGGCGTTTCGGCCCATACCCCGGCCGCAGTCCCGGTGCCGACGCCTCCGAAAAACGCGGTCATCCGGTCAAACCGGTGCTGGTTGGCAAGCGCTGCATTGACCACCATGGCGAGGCTGCCGGCACCCGCCGGGCCCATCAGCGGTCGCGCCGAAATCAGATTGGTGAAATAGAGTGCGGGGATCGATTTCTGCTTGGCGTGCTGCACCACCGGGGTGGTGCCGATGGCGAGCGCGGGGCCGAATTCCTCGACCGCGGCAATATCCTGTTCGAGGCTCGCGCGGTATTGCACGCGCGTGCCGTGCGCTTCGAGCCATTCGCGATCGGGGTCTGACCAGACGGTGCGCGGCGCGGCGGTGCCCACATAAGGCACTTCGGCGCCGCTTTCGATCAGCAGGCGCGCGACCAGCAGTTCGGAGCCCTCGTAGCCCGACACGGTGATCCGGCCCCGGATCGGTTTTGCCGCCAGCGCTGCCGAAATCGCGGGCAGGAAGGCGTTTTTGGCGGCATCGATGCGCGCCTGCGCGACGCCGCAGGCCTGGCCGATCGCATCGAGCCATGCCGCCGTGCCATGGCACCCGACCGGGGCCGAACCGACTACCGTGCGCCCGGCGGCTTCGAATTCGCGCACGCTGGCGGTGTAGAACGGATGGATCGCCGCCACGACCGCGCAATCGAGCGCCGAATACAATTCGCGCCATTCGCGCGTCGGCACCACGGGGCCGGCTGCCAGCCCGAGCGGCGCCAGCATCAGGCCGATGCCCGGCGGATCGGCGGGGAACATTTCGCCCAGCAATGTCACGGTCGGCCGGTCTGGACGCGCCTTGGGTGCGGCCACCGGGCCGGATTCGGCTTCCTTGCGCGCATAGGCGAGCATCGCGCCGGCCAGCACGTCCTTGGCTTCGGCATGCGTCGGCACGCCGAAGCCCGGCACGTCGATCCCGATCACGCGCACGCCGTTGATCTGGTCGGGCAGCAATTGCAGCGGCACGCCCGACGCGGTCGGCACGCACAGATTGGTGACGATGATCGTGTCGTAGAGCGCCGGATCGGCGAGATCCTGCACCGCCTGACGGATATCCTCGAACAATTTTCCGGTGACGAGCGTTTCCGAATTGAACGGCACGTAGCCGACCGTCCGCCTGGCGCCATAGAAGTGCGAGGTGAACGTCAGGCCATAGACGCAGCAGGCCGAGCCCGACAGCACGCTGGCGGTGCGACGCATGCGCAAGCCGACGCGCAACGAGCCGAACGCGGGGCACATCGATTGCGGCTGGTCGTGCGGCCCTTGCGGATAGTCGGCGGCATAGCGATCGAGCACGGCCGATTTGCCCGCTTTGGCTGCGGCCTCGCGCATCGTGTCCTTGGCACCGCAGCCGCCTTCGACCGGCGCACTGGCCAGATCGATGCGGTCGCGATCGCGCGCAGGAGCGAGGCCGTCCACCGTCATACCGTGTCGTACACGACTTCGAGGCTGGGCTTCGTCACATACGTCCCGCCGCGCATGTCGGCTTGTGTCGCGGGCCTGAGCGCGAAATCGGCGCCAGTCACATCGGGGCTGAACAGCGCAAGCAGGCCATCCTGGTCGAGCGGGGTGGGGCGCAGCGGTGGCGCGCTGGCGACATT
>CAITOD010000695.1 GCA_903893935.1 uncultured Sphingomonadales bacterium | reverse complement strand
CCGCCCAGCGAACAGGCGCCGATGTTGAGCCGTCCGCCATCGAGACCGGCCATTGCAAAGCGGAACCCTTCGCCTTCATCGCCGACGCGATTGGCGACCGGCACGCGCACGTTGTCGAGAATGACTTGCGCGGTCGGGCTGGCGTTCCACCCCAACTTGCGTTCGGGCGCGCCGAACGACACGCCGGGCATGTCGCGTTCGATCACCAGGCACGAAATGCCCTTTGGCCCGGCCTCGCCGGTGCGCACCATGGTGACATAGATATCGTTGACCCCGGCGCCCGAAATGAACTGCTTGGTGCCCGATACGACAGAGTGATCGCCATCAAGCCGCGCCGTGGTGCGCAGCGCCGCCGCATCCGACCCGCTGCCCGGCTCGGTCAGGCAATAGCTGGCGATGATGTCCATGCTGACGAGGCGCGGCAGATAGCGCGCATTGAGTTCGGCGCTGCCGAACCGGTCGATCATCCACGCCGCCATGTTGTGGATCGAAATGAACGACGACGTGGCGGGGCAGCCATAAGCCAGCGCCTCGAAAATCAGCGCCGCTTCGAGCCGGCCCAGCCCGATCCCGCCGGCTTCCTCGCTGACATAGATCGCCGCGAAGCCGAGATCGGCCGCGGCGCGGATCGTGTCGCGGGGAAATCTGTGCGCTTCGTCCCATTCGGCGGCGAACGGCGTGATGGCATCGGCGGTAAACCGGCGCGCCATGTCCTGGATGGCGCACTGGTCTTCGGTGAGGGCAAAGGCGTGGCTCATCGCGCCGCCGTCAGGCCATCGTGGGGATGACGAAAGCGTTGCCGCCGTCAACCGAACCATCGGGCCAGCGCTGGGTGATCGTCTTGACTTTGGTCCAGAATTTCACGCCTTCCATGCCGTGCTGGTTGGTGTCGCCAAACGCTGAACGCTTCCACCCGCCGAACGAGTGATAGGCCACCGGCACCGGGATCGGCACATTGATGCCGACCATGCCGACATTGACGCGCGCGGCAAATTCGCGCGCGGCATGGCCGTTGCGCGTGAAGATCGCCACGCCATTGCCATATTGGTGCTTGCTGGCGAGCGACAGCGCGCTTTCGAAATCGTTGGCCCGCACGATCTGCAGCACCGGGCCGAAGATTTCGTTGTGGTAGCTTTCCATCTGCGGGGTGACATGGTCGAGCAGCGTCGGCCCGACGAAAAAGCCCTGTTCATGCCCTTGCAGCACGAACCCGCGACCATCGACCACCAGTTCGCTGCCTTCTTCGACCGCGCGATCGATCCAGCTTTCGATTTTCGCTTTGTGCGCGGCGGTCACCACCGGGCCGTAATGCGCGTCGGGGTCGGTCGACACACCCACTTGCAGCGCTTCGATCGCGGGAATCAGCTTTGCGCGCAGCCGGTCGGCGGTATCGGCACCCACCGGCACGACCACCGGCAGCGCCATGCAGCGCTCGCCCGCCGAGCCGAACGCGGCACCGGCAAGATCCTTGACCACCTGGTCGAGATCGGCATCGGGCATGACGATGCCGTGGTTCTTGGCCCCGCCCATCGCCTGGACGCGTTTGCCATTGGCCGCGCCGCGCTGGTAGACATAGTTGGCGATATCCGACGAGCCGACAAAGCTGACCGCGCCGATCGCCGGATGGTCGAGGATGGCATCGACCATTTCCTTGTCGCCCTGCACGACCTGGAAAATACCCGCCGGCAGCCCGGCTTCGAGGAACAGTTCGGCAAGCCGCACCGGCACCGAGGGATCGCGTTCCGAAGGCTTGCAGATAAAGGCATTGCCGCACGCGATCGCCACCGCCGACATCCACAGCGGGATCATCGCGGGAAAGTTGAACGGGGTGATCCCCGCGCCGATGCCCACCGGCTGGCGCATCGAATAGACATCGATGCCGGGCCCGGCGCCTTGCGTGTATTCGCCCTTCAGCGCGTGGGGAATGCCGCAGGCGAATTCGACCACTTCGAGCCCGCGCTGGATGTCGCCTTTCGAATCCGCGATCACTTTGCCGTGCTCGCTCGACAGCATGTGCGCCAGCGTTTCCATTTCGGCTTCGACCAGTTCCTTGAAGCGGAACATCACGCGCGCGCGGCGCTGCGGGTTGGTCGCCGCCCAGGCCGGCTGCGCGGCCAGGGCTGCTTCGACCGCGCGTTCGAGCACGGCGCTGTCGCCCAGCGCCACGTGCGCCTGAACCGCGCCGGTGTTCGGGTCGAACACATCGCTGGTGCGGGCAGCGGACAGGCCGGCGGTCCCGCCGGCGATGAAATGGTCGATCACGCGCATCTCGAATAACCCTCTCTCTCGCCATCGCGGCGCGTGCCAGCGGTGCACCGTTACAGTCTTGCAGGCAAGGCCGGAAAATGCGACCTAGACTTGCAATTATGCAAGTACCCGACTGGAACGACTATCAAGCCTTTCTGGCGATCGCGCGCGCCGGGCAAATGGCCCGCGCGGCGATCGCCATGGGCGTCGATGCCGCCACCGTCGGCCGCCGCTTGCGCCGGCTCGAGGCAAGGCTCGGCGCGACGTTGTTCGAGCAGACCCGCGAAGGGCAGATCCTGACCGAGGCGGGCGAAACGCTGCTCGCCGAAGTCGAAGCGATGGCGCAAGCCGCCGGGCGGATTGCCGAAACCGTGACCACCGGATCGGGCCCGGCCGGCCTGCTGCGCGTCAGCCTGACCGAAGGCTTTGCCAACGCCATCGTCGCCCCGGCGCTGCACGCGTTCGTAGCAGCCTATCCACGGCTCACGGTCGATCTGGTCAGTTCGACCGGTCTGCTCAGCCCGTCGAAACGCGAATCCGATGTTGCCGTCACCTTGTCGCGCCCCCGCGCCGGGCCGGTGATCGCGGGCAAGTTGTCGGACTACAGCCTGCGGCTCTATGCGCATCGCGACTATCTGGAACGGCGCGGCGCGCCAGGCACCCCGGCGGGCCTTGCCGCGAACCACACGCTGATCGGCTATGTGCCCGATCTGCTCTATGCGCCCGAACTGCGCTATCTGGCCGAAATCGGCCCGGGGCTTGCCGCCTCGGTACGCTCGACCTCGGTGCTGACCCAGCACCGCATTATCGCTGCGGGCGCCGGGATCGGGGTTCTGCCGTGTTTTATCGGCGACGCCGATCCCGCGCTGTGCCCGGTGATGCCCGAGCGCCGGATCACCCGCTCGTTCTGGCTGGTCACGCACAAGGACACGCACAACCTGGCGCGCGTGCGCGCGTTCAAGGCGTGGATCGGCGAGCTGGTCAGCCAGCAGCGCACGCGGCTGCTGGCTGAGCGTTAATACCAAGGTGCGTTGAGATGGACCTGTTAAGCCCCTCCCCTGAAGGGGAGGGGAGAAGAGACGCAATCATTGCAACTTGGTGTAAGTGAGTGTTTCGAAAGTCGCCTGACGGCGACTTTGTGCCACCCACCGCCCCGCACTCCCGAAACAATCTCCAACGGTCAGAAGTTGTAGCGTGCGGTCACGCCCCAGTAGCGATTGGCGTCGCGCGGGATCTGGTAGATGAACGATCCGCCCGGGCCGCCGGTGCCGATGGTCGAGGCATAGTGCTCGTTGAGCAGGTTCTTGACCACCACCGCAACGCGATAGCGCTTGGCCGGGTCGACCGCAGCGAGGCTCAGGTCGATCTGGTCGTGCCCTTCGATCGTCTGGCCGATAAAGGCGATCTGGTTGTTTTCGGTCGCCAGCGTCGAAAGCTGCTTGCTGACATAAGTGCCGAGCCCGTTGAATTCGATCCCGAACGGCAGGCTGGGGGTTTCATAGGTATAAGTCAGGCCCGCCGAGCCTTTGACTTTGGGCGCAAAGGCCAGCGGCGTACCCGGCGCGATATAGTTCGCCGCTTGCGCTGCGGGCGGCAGCATGAACTGGTCGACATGCGCGTCGGTATAGCTGAGCCCGCCGTTGACGGTCAGATTGTGCGCGGGTCGGTACAACCATTCGGCTTCGAACCCGCGCGTCGAGACGTCGCCGGCATTGATGATCGTGGTGGTTACCGCGCCATTGATCGTGGTCGGGTAATTGGCCTGATAATTGCGGACTTTGTCGTAAAACCCGTCGATATTGAAAATCAGCTTGCCATGATCGAAGCTGTTCTTGAGCCCCACTTCAAAGGCATCGGACAGTTCGGCCGCGATCGGCGCGGTGTTGAACCACTGCATGTTGAAGAACACGTTGAACGCCGGGCCTTTGTAGCCGCGCGAATAGCTCGCATAAGCCATGTTGTGCGAGGCGAGATCATATTCCAGCGCCGCTTTGCCCGACAGGTTGTCCTTGCTGGTCGAACCCGTCCACGGCGTGCCGGTAAAGCCCGCCCCGGTGGTGACTTGCGCCGCGGCGACATTGGCATCGAAATCGGCCGCGATCCCCGACGGGGCGAAGGAAACGCCGCCGGGTGCGGTAAACGTTGTGCCGGTGAAATTGTCGGTGCGTTCGTGATAGGCGGTCACTTTGTCGTGCGTATAGCGCAAGCCGGTGACCAGCCGGAACGTCGGCGCGAAATGCCAGGTCGCCTGGCCAAATGCCGCGTAGTTGTAGAAGGTCGATCCGAACTGCGCGGTGCCGACCGGATTGACCAGCGTCGATGTCGCGGCCGGACACGGGATCAGCCCGCCGGCGAGCGGCGTGGCGGTCGATGCGGTGCAATAAGTATCCGAGCGCGTATAAGTGCGTTCGGCGACCGCCTGGTAATAGAACGCGCCGATCACGTAGTCGACGAAACCGCCGGTCGGCGACGTCAGGCGCAATTCCTGCGTGAAGGTGTGTGCACGCTCCGGACCGTCATCATGCACCAGCGGGATCTGGCGATAGACCTGGTCAACCCAGTCGCCGTCGCGGATTTCCTCGTTGTTCCACTGCCGCCACGAGGTGATCGAAGTCAGCGTGTGCGTGCCCAGCGCCAGATCGGCCTGCAGCGAAACGCCATAGGTCTCTTCGTTGGTGCGATTGGGCAGGCTCTGGATGCTCTGGTTGGTGCCGCCGCCGAGCGCGGGGGCCAGCACGCTTTCCTGCACCAGCTGCGCTGCACTCGGGCTCGGGTTCAGCGCGCCGATGACGAACGCGCAGCAATCATCCTTCGCCTTGCGATAATCGCCGATCAGCCGGATGTGCAGATCGGGACCGAGGTCGCCGATCAGCTGGCCGCGCACGCCGTAATGCTCGTAGCCGTTGATCTGGCTATGCGTGGTCGTGTCGGTGATATTGCCGGTGCGGTAGGTGCTGTAGAAACCGGTCACCCCGGCACGCCAGTTCGTCCCGATCGGCCCGCCCAGGCTTGCTTTCAGCTTGTATTCGTCGCCTTCGAAATAGGCCGCATCGACATAGCCCGAAAGCTCCTTGCCCGGTTCTTTGGTGACTACGTTGATCACCCCGGCCGAAGCGTTCTTGCCGAACAGCGTGCCTTGCGGACCGCGCAGCACTTCGATGCGCTCGATATCGTACAAATCGCCAAAGCTTTCGCCCGCGCGCGCCAGCACCACGCCATCGAGCACGCTGGTCACGCTCGGTTCGGCCGCGATCGAAAAGCTGACCGTGCCGAGGCCGCGCAGAAACAGCGCCGAATTGAGGCTGGTATCGCCTTTGACAAAGGTCAGCGCAGGGACCAGCCGCTGCGAATCCTCGATCGAATTGGCCGACAGCTTGCTGAGCGCGTCGACCGACACGACAGTGACCGCAACCGGCACTTTCTGCAGCGGTTCGGCGCGCTTTTGCGCGGTCACGATGATTTCGGCCGGGGCGGAAGCTGCATCGGCAGCCGGCGCGTCGGCGGCATGCGCCGGCGCGGTCATCAGCGCCACCAGCGGCAGCACGGCCAAAGCCTGATAGGTCAATCTCATGTCATTGTCCCCTGTGCGATCGGCGCATGTCGCGCCTGTTTGCAGTTTTGTGATGCAATGCCCTGGGCCAGGGCACCCCGATCTCCGCGGGTCACTGATGCGTCGCCCGTTTTATGTCAATAAGATTTGTAGAGAATTCGGCGTAGCAAATTTGTGCCGGCGGATACCAAATGTTCGTCGCCAGACGCACGGCGGCCGCGGATGATTTGCGCGCGAAAACGAGCCAGGGATACGGTGTCGTGCCGGTTTCATGCGTAACCTCCTCTCCGCCGTTTTGCGCCACAGCCGGGGTGTGGCGGGTCCGGTCGCAAGCAATGTCCCGCGATCAGCATCGGGCCTGCTTTTGTCGGTTGATCTGCCGCTCTGCGCCCGATATGTCAACCGGTGTCATACGTCGCGAGCAAAATCCCGGGCGCGCGGCTGATGGCCCCCGGATCACCCGTTACCAGCCCCGGAATCGGCATGCATTTACGCTTTCAAGCCAATGGATCGGGTTTCGAACTGATTCTTGCGGGCCATTTGGTGCTGCGGCACAGCCTCGACTGTCCTGCGGTGACAGCGGCGCGCGGCCAGCCAGCCGTGCAGATGGTGCGCGGCAATTTCCGGATCGACGACTCGCCCTGCGACGCCGTGACCCCCCGCAACTGGCGGCGCGATGGCGACCAGATCATGCTGCTTGACGGCGAAAGTGCTGTGGCCGTGCTCGGATTCGGCGCGGAAGGGCTGACCGTGACGGCGAACGATCCGGCGCACGACCGGCTGTGGGTGCGGTTTCATGCCGATCCGGGCGAAACCGTGTGGGGCGGCGGCGAACAGCTGAGCTATCTTGCACTCAACGGCCGCCGGTTTCCGATGTGGACCAGCGAACCCGGCGTCGGGCGCGACAAGACCACTGCGCTCACCCGCCTGATGGATGAAGCCGGCATGGCCGGGGGCGATTACTGGACCACCAATTACCCGCAGCCGACGTTCCTGACCTCGCGCTGGCTCGCGGTGCATTGCCGCGCCACCTGCTACAGCGTGCTCGATTTTACCGACCCGGCGCATCATCAGGTGGAAGTGTGGTCGGGCGCGGCCCGTTTCGACATGTTCGCCGCCGCCGATCCGTGCGATCTGGTGGGGCAATTGTCCGCGCATTTCGGACGCCCGCGCGCGCTGCCCGACTGGATCATCGCGGGCGCGGTGCTGGGCCTGAAGCAGGGCGAGGCAAGCTTTGCCCGGCTCGACCGCTTTGTCGAAGCGGGCACCGCGGTCGCCGCGCTGTGGTGCGAAGACTGGGCGGGGATTCGTCAAACCAGCTTTGGCCGCCGCCTGTTCTGGGACTGGACCTGGAACCGCGCCCGCTATCCCGACTTGCCCGCGCGCATTGCCGGGCTGCACGCGCGCGGCATACGCTTCATGGCTTATGCCAACCCCTATCTCGCGGTCGATGGCACGCTCTACGGCGAAGCCGAAGCGGGCGGGCACTTGTGCCTGCGGCAGGACAGCCACGCGCCTTATCTGGTCGATTTCGGCGAATTTGATTGCGGTGTGATCGATTTTACCCGCGCCGACACGCGCGAGTGGTTCGCCACGCGCATTCTGGTGCGCGAAATGCTCGATCTCGGCATCGATGGCTGGATGGCCGATTTCGGCGAATATCTGCCGACCGATGTGCGCCTTGCGAGCGGGATCGACGCGATGGAAGCGCACAATCTGTGGCCGGTGCTGTGGGCCGAAGTCAACGACCGCGCGCTGGCCTTGCGCGGCCGGCAGGGCGATGCGGTGTTCTTCATGCGCGCCGGGTTTTCGGGCGTGTCGCGCCACTGCCCGCTGTTGTGGGCGGGCGACCAGTCGGTCGATTTCACCCGCCACGACGGCCTCGGCACCGTGATCACGGCCGCGCTGTCGGCGGGGCTTGTCGGCAATGCCTTCAGCCATTCGGATTGCGGCGGCTATACCTCGCTCCACGGGAATGTACGCAGCGTCGAACTGATGCAGCGCTGGTGCGAATGCGCCGCCTTTGCGCCCGTCATGCGCAGCCACGAAGGCAATCGCCCCGACGACAACCTGCAATACGACAGCACCCCCGAATTGCTCGCGTGCTTTGCCCGCTGGAGCCGGGTCCACGCGCACCTTGCGCCTTACACGCGCCAGTTGTGCGATGAAGCGGTGGCAGCGGGCCTGCCCGCACAACGCCCGACGTTTCTGCACTACCCCGATCAGCGCGAGCTCTATGCGCTGCAGGACCAGTATCTCTATGGCGCCGATCTGCTGGTCGCCCCGGTAATCGAAGCCGGCGCGCTGGCGCGGCAAGTCGTGCTGCCCGGCCACCGGCCCTGGCGCCATGTCTGGACGCAGCGCGACTTTGGCCCGGGCGCAATAACGATCGAGGCCCCGATCGGCCAACCCCCGGTGTTCTACCGCCCCGACAGCGGCTATGCGGCGCTGTACGATGGATTGCGCGAGATCGTGGCACAATGAGCGAACGGGCCAATATTCGCGATGTAGCAGCCCGCGCGGGAGTCGCGGTCAAAACGGTCAGCCGTGTGCTCAACGGGCATCCTTATGTCAGCGCGTCGATGCGCGAACGCGTCGAGCGCGCGATGGCCGATCTGGGTTTCTATCCGAGCGTCGCCGCGCGCATCCTGTCGGGATCGAAATCGAACCAGATCGCGCTGATCTATGACAACCACAGCCCATATTACATGTCGCAAATCCAGGCCGGGTGCTGGGAGTGCTGCAAGGCGCACGGCATTCGCCTGCTGGCGCAGCCGGTCGCGATCGCCGATGCCGATGTTGGCGACCAGGTGCGCGGGCTGGTCACCGAAACGCATGTCGACGGCATCATCCTGTCCTCGCCGGTCACCGATTGCGCGGCGGTGCTGCACGCGCTCGACGCGCTCGACATTCCGTTCGTGCGCATTTCACCAGGCACCAACCACGCGCTGACTTCGTCGGTGTTCATGGATGACGCGCAGGCCGCCGACGACATGACCACGCACCTGATCAACCTCGGCCATCGCCGCATCGGCTTTATCAAGGGGCATTCCAGCCACATGGCGAGCGATGACCGCCTGTTCGGCTACCGCCGCGCGCTCGACCGCGCCGGGATCGCGTTCGAGCCGCATCTGGTCATGCCGGGCGAATTCGATTTCGACAGCGGGCTGGTGGCAGGCGCGCGGCTGCTCGACCTGCCGCACCCGCCGAGCGCGATCTTTGCCGCCAACGACGATATGGCCGCCGGTGTGCTGGCCGAAGCGCACAGCCGCGGGCTGGCACTGCCCGAACAGCTGTCGGTCGCCGGGTTCGACGACACCACGCTCGCGCGCACGGTCTGGCCCGCGCTCACCACGATCCACCAGCCGATGATCGAGCTGGCGCGCACTGCGACCGAAATTCTGATCGGCGGCGGCGACATCACGCACCGCCGCCTGCCGCACACGCTGATCGAACGCGCCTCGCTTGCCCCTCCTTTCAGGATGATACCATGAGTGTTCTGCCGCTGCCCCCTGCCACCCGCGCGCTTGGCGCCACGTCGCTGCATGTCTCGCCGCTTGCCTGGGGCATGTGGCGGCTTGCCGAAGACGGGCGCACCGTGGCCGAAGCCGCCCGGCTGGTCCACGCCGCACTCGAGGCCGGGATCACTTTGCTCGATACCGCCGATATCTACGGCTTCGATGGCAGCACCGGGTTCGGCCAGGCCGAAGCTTTGCTCGGCGATGTGATGCGCGCCGAACCGGGCTTGCGCCAGCGTTTCGTGCTGGCGAGCAAAGGCGGCATCCTGCCGCCGCTGCCTTATGACCAGAGCCCGGCCTATCTCGCCGCCGCAATCGACGCCTCGCTGCAACGGCTGGGGGTCGATTGCATCGATCTGTGGCAGATCCATCGCCCCGATATTCTGGCGCATCCGCACGAAGTCGCGCGCGCGCTCGACCAGGCGGTTGCCGCAGGCAAGATCCGCACGCTCGGCGTGTCGAATTTCACGGTGCACCAGACCGCCGCGCTCAACCATTTCCTCGACCACAAGCTGGTTGCGACCCAGCCCGAAATAAGCCCGCTGCGGATTGCCTGCTTTGAAAATGGCGAGCTCGACCAGGCGATGACGCTGGGGCTCACGCCGCTCGCCTGGTCGCCACTGGGCGGCGGGCGGCTGGCCGCGCCGACAACGGCGCGCGAGCGCGCCGTGGCCGACGCGCTCGATGCCGTGGCTGCGGCGCACGCGATCAGCCGCACGGTTGCTGCCTATAGCTGGCTCATGGCGCATCCGGCGGGGATCATCCCGATTGTCGGGTCGCAAAACCCGGCGCGGATTGCCGAAGCCGCGATTGCACCCACCGTGCAATGGACCCGCACCCAATGGTACGCGGTGTTCACCGCCGCCCGAGGAGAACCCCTGCCATGACCGACCAGATTCCTGCGCCCGCATGCGAAATCGCCTGGTTTTCGGCGCTGTGCGACGACGACTACGAATTTCTCGGCGTGCCCGACCCCGCGCTTGCCTCAAGCTGGGAGCATTGCCGCAATATCGTGCTGCGCGCCGAAGAAGGCGGGTTCGACAATATCCTGCTGCCTTCGGGCTATAGCCTGGGGCTCGACACCACTGCCTTTGCCGCGGCGATGGCGCCGCTGGTGCGCCGGATCAAGCTGCTGTGGGCGACGCGCATCGGCGAAGACTGGCCGCCGCAGCTCGCGCGCCGGATCGCCACGCTCGATCGCATTCTCGGCGCCAATGCCGCGGGCACGGCGGGGCGGCTCAATGTCAACGTGATCTCGTCGGACATCCCGGGCGAGACGCTCGGCTCGGCCCCGCGCTATGCCCGCGCCACCGAAGTTATGCAGATCGTGCGCACGCTGCTCAATGGCCAGCCGCTCGATCACCAGGGCGAATTCTACCGGCTCAAGCTCGATCCGCCGCGCATGACGACGATTTCGGGCCGGTGTCCGGCGTTCTACTTCGGCGGGCTGAGCCACGAGGCGCGCGAATGCGCCGCGCAAGGCGCCGATGTCTATCTGATGTGGCCCGATACAATGCCCAAAGTGCGCGAAACGATCGCCGATATGAAAGCGCGCGCGGCAAACCATGGCCGCACGCTGCGGTTCGGCTATCGCGTCCACGTAATCGTGCGCGAAACCGAACAGGAAGCGCGCGCCTGGGCCGACCGGCTGCTGTCGCGGCTCGACGATGCCGCAGGCAAAGCGATCCGCGAACGCTCGCTCGATGCTGCGACTTTCGGCGTGCAGCGCCAGGCCGAATTGCGCGGCGCGGCCGATGGCGACGGCTTTGTCGAAGAGCATTTGTGGACCGGGATCGGCCGCGCGCGGTCCGGCTGCGGGGCGGCGATTGTCGGCACGCCCGATCAGGTGCTCGCCAAATTGCGCGCCTATCAGGCCGAAGGGATCGAGGCGTTCGTCCTGTCGGGCTACCCGCATATGCAGGAAGCCGACTTGTTCGCCCGCCATGTGCTGCCCCATATCGCGCACGGCCCGCTGGCGGTTTGAGCCCGCGCCAAGTCAGGCGTTGGCGAGTTCCAGCCTGGGCAGCATGAGCTGGATGAACGCCAGCGCGGCGAGATAGGCTGTGCCGCAGATCGCGAACATCGGCGTGTAGCCATGGCCATGGCCGAGCGACCAGCCCGCCAGCTCGATAATGGCGGTGCCCGACAGGTTGCCCGCCACCGCGCCAAACGCGATCACGCTGGCTACGCGCCGCGCAGGCACCACATCGGCGGTCATCCCGAACACATTGGTCGAAAACCCCTGGTGCGCAAACAGGCCCAGCCCGATCAGCACGGCGGCCAGCCAGGGACTGCCGACCGCAAGGGCCAGCGGCATCGCCAGCACGACGAGCGCGTAGAACAGCATCGAGCTCTTGCGCGCCGCGTTGATGGTGAACCCGCGCGCCAGAAGCAGCGGACAGAGCGCGCCCGACGTCATCGCGCCGGCCGCGGCTAGCGCAAAGATGATCGCGATCGGCCAGCCGATTGCGCCCTGGCCAAGGCCGAATTGCCGGTTGAAAAAATCGGGCATCCAGAACAGCACGAACCACCACACGCAATCGGTCAGCGCCTTGGCGCCGATCACCGCCCAGGTGCGGCGGTCGCCCAGCAGCACGCCCCATTCGACCGGCGCGGTTTCGGGGGCGTGGCCCAGCGGCGTGAGCTTGCGCGTGGCCAACAGCCAGGCCGCGACCCACAGGAAACCGAGGCTGCCGGTGACCACGAACGCCGCTTTCCAGCCGAATGCCAGCGCGAAGGGCGGGATCAGCAGCGGGGTTGCGATCGCGCCGATATTGGGCGCGGTGTTGACGAGACCGATCGCCACATTGCGCGTGCGCGCGGGCAGATAGAGTGTCGCGGCCTTGAGCCCCGCCGGCGTGCTGACCGATTCGCCCGCCGCCAGCACCACGCGCGCGGCGACGAATTGCTGCACCGTGGCCGCCCGCGCATGCGCCACGCCCGCAAGGCTCCACATCGCCACCGCGATCGCATAGGCGCGCCGCACGCCCAGCCGGTCGACAAACCAGCCAACGCACAGCAGGGCTGCCGCCGCGGCCATCTGGAACGCTGCGCCGAGATGCGCGTAATCGGCATCGCGCCAGTGGAATTCGGCTTCGAGCGTGGGTTTGAGCAAGGAGAGCACTTGCCGGTCGACATAGTTGAGCGCGTTGCCCACGAACAGCAGCACGACAAGCACGGTCATCAGCCGCCGTGCGGCAGGACCGGTTTCGCTGTCAGCCTGGTCGGTTTTGCCCATCGGTTCCCCCGCACTTCGCATGTTGCACTCTAGCGCCATGCCGGGATATGACAAACCGGCATATGACACCGAGGGACATAGCTCCCGCACTGGCGAAAGCGACATGGCACAAGGCGCGGGGATCGATTGGGACTCACTGCCGCACGGCGGCGACTTGTATGGCGAGATCCATCTTGCCGAAACCGCTCCGCGACCGGCCGGCGCCCCCCGCGCGCCGATGTTCCCCGGGCTTGCGGCTTGCGGCGTTGCCTCGGCTGCGGCGGCGTGGCTGTCGGACCATTACCACTTCCCGATCATCCTGCTCGGGCTGCTGATCGGACTGTCGCTCAATTTCATCGCGCGCGACGCGAGCACGCACCGCGGGCTCGATTTCGCCTCGCGCACGTGCCTGCGGCTGGGGATTGTCGCGCTGGGCCTGCAAGTCACGCTTGCGCAGATCGGCGCGCTCGGCGTGTTTCCTTTTCTGGCGCTGCTCGCGGTGATGCTGGCGGCGTTTCTGGCCGCGCTGGCGGGGGGGCGGATCGCGGGGCAATCGCAATTTGCCAGCATTCTGGCGGGCGGGGCGACCGCGATTTGCGGCGCCAGCGCCGCGCTCGCGCTCTATGGCGTGATCGGCAAGGACCGGTTGAGCCAGGCGCAATTCGCGCTGACGCTGGTCGGCATTTCGCTCGCGAGCGCCTTTGCCATGTCGATCTATCCGGTGCTCGCGGCCGAACTGCACCTGACCGACCGCGAGGCAGGGTTTCTGATCGGCGCGTCGATCCACGATGTCGCACAGGCAATCGGCGGCGGCTATGCCTTTTCCGACGCGGCGGGCAGCTATGCCACAATCGTCAAGCTGGCGCGCGTTGCGCTGCTCGCACCGGTCGTGGCGCTTGCCAGCATTGCGCTCGGCAGCGGCGAGACCACGCACGCCGCACCTGCCCCGTCATTGTGGCGGCGGCTGGCTTTGCCCTGGTTCATCACCGCGTTTCTGGGCGTGCTCGCGCTCAACAGCGTGCTGACGATACCGGCAGCGCTAAGCCAGGCAGCGCTGGTCGGATCAAAGGCGCTGCTGCTGCTGGCGGTGACCGCAACCGCGATCCGGTCGCGCATGGACTTGCTGATGCAGATGGGCTGGCGCGCGACGGTGCCGGTGCTGACCGCGACATTCGCGAGCTTTGTGACCGCGCTCGCCTTTGCCGTGCTGATTCTCTGACGCCCGAGCCGGCAATCACACGGCGATAAAGTGGCCGGCCTCGAGGTCTTCTGGGGAACCGGGGCCGGCCACAAGTGTGATGGTCGGATCTTCTGTTATGTTCATACAATCATTTTGAAGCGGACGGTTGGTACGGCGCGAGCTTCAATTGCATGGCGTTGGTAAGGTTCAGGGTCGAAACCCGGCCATCACAGGGACCATGATGCCGGGCCATATCCCCCCGAACCGCGCCAACCCTAGTCGGCCAATCCTCAAAAAATCGCTACATTCTGGTTAACGATCGGTAAAAGTCGCACAAATTTCCGGTCATATGTTACTGATTTTTGATGGAATCGCGACGCTGCGGGGGCCCCAGCAGCGCGGGCTCGAAAATCAGCGCGCAGACCAGCGTCCACACCAGCGAAATCATCAGGATCTTGCCCATGCTGGCGGTGCCTGGGTGGTGCGACAGCCACAGGCTGCCAAACGCGCTGCCCGTGGCCAAGGCGCTGAACAGCACCGCGCGCGCGAGGCTCGATTGCAGCAGTTCGGTGGCTCCGCCGCGCCACGCCATTACGAAATAGATATGGAACGCGGTGCCCACGCCGAGCAGCAGCGGAAACGCGATGATATTGGCAAAGTTGATCGGCTGGCCGATCAGCACGCATGTGCCGAGCGTGAGGAAGATCGACAGCACCACCGGCGCCAGCGTGAACAGCACTTCGCGCGCATCGCGCAACATCGCATAGAGCAGCAGCGAAACCAGCACGAGCGCAAGCAGCCCGGCCTCGACAAAGGCCAGTGCAACAGTGCCCGCAGCGGCCTGCGTCGCCACCGGCAGGCCCGAAATCGCCGGCGTTACCCCGGCCACTGCATCGCGGAAGCGGCGGATCACGCGATTGTCGGCCGTATCGCCTTTGGGGAAGACTTGCAGCCGCGCGCGGCCATCGGCAGTCACCCAGTCGTGCACCAGCTCGGGCGGCAAGTCTGCGCGCGTCACCGGTGCTGCTTGCAGCGCTGCGCGCATCTGGTCGAGCATCACGCCAAGCGGCATGGCCAGCCGCGCGCTGAGCGTGCTGCGCTGCGCCGCCGATCCGCGCGCCAGCCGGTCGAAATCTTCGGCCAGCGCGCGCGCATGGCGCGCGCCCGCGCCTTGCCCGCTGCCCGCCGCCGCGCGCAGTTTCGCAGCGCATTGCTGCAAGGCTGCGATCAGTTCGGCATCGGAAGGCGGCGGCGCGATATCGAGCGGATTGAGCGTGACATCGAGCAGCAGCGCAGCATCGGCGATCTGCGCCAGCTTGGGCGGCTGGTTGTCGGGCACGAAGCTGTCGAGCGAAATCACTTGCGAAACTTCCGGCAAAGCCGAAAGCCGCGCGGCCAGCGCGCGCGCTTGCGCCGGGCTGGCGGCCAGCACGTCGATCGTCTCGGGCGTGCGATCGGGGTCGCGCGTGAGGTCCGCCAGCGCCATCATCGCCGCCCCGTGCGGATCGCGCAAATGCAGCGGGTTGAAATCGAACCCAACCAGCGGAAGCAGCGCCACGCTGAGCGCCAGCGCCGCGACAAACGACCACAGCACCCCGCGCCGCTGCCGTGTCAGCCAGCGATCGAGCGCGGCCAGCCCCGGCAGCCCGGCATCGCGACGCGACCGGTCTGCGCCAAACAGCAGCACCAGCGCGGGCAGCAGCGACAGGCTGAGCGCCAGCGTGACGATCATCCCCATCCCCGCGATCACCCCGAGTTCGGCGATCCCGACATACGCGGTGGGCAGAAAGGCCGCGAAACCCAGGAAGATCGCCGCCGCCGCCAGCGCCAGCGAGCGTTCGAGCGCCTCCACCGCCTGCACCATGGCCGCGGCGGGCAATGCGCCATCGGCGCGTTCGGCATTATAACGCACACAGATCTGGATGCAGAAATCGACTCCGAGCCCGACAAACAGCGGGATGAACGCGACCGAGATCAGATTGAACCGCCCGACCACCAGCAGCCCCAGCGCCATCGTGATCAAGAGGCCGAGCACGATCGTCAGCAGGATCGCCGCGACCAGCCGCGCCGATCGCACCGCGAACCACAGCGTCAGCACCATCGCCAGCAGCATGATCATCGCAACCAGCCCGATATTGTCGGCAATGCTGGCAAATTCCTCGTCCGCCAGCGGCACTTCGCCGGTCACTTGCACGCCAAGCCCATGCGCCGCATCGAGCCCGAGCGCCGCAGAGGCCGCGCGCACCGCATCGCTTGCGGCATGGCCGGGCATGAGGTCGGTAAAATCGAGCACCGGCTGCACCAGGATCAGCCGCCGTTTGGGCGGCGCCAGCGCACCGCCCTTGCTTGCAAACAGCGCCTGCCACGAAAATGGGGCCGTGCGCCCGGCGAGAACCGCAGCGCTCGCCGCATCGAGCGCGCTGAGCGGCTGGTCGATGCGATCGAGCGAAACCGCACCGCTCGCAGCCCCATCGGCCATTGTCCCGATCGCGGCGGTCACCCCGCGCAACGACGGATCGGCCGCCAGCGGCCCGAGCAGCGGCTGCGCATCGACCAGTGCGCGCGTCGCACTGGCAACATCGGCGGGCGAACTGAACAGCAGGCCTTCGCGCGCGAAAAATTCGCCCCCATCGGGCCGGGACACGCGGCGGAAATGCGCGGTGTCGCCGGCCAGTTTCTGCGCCAGCCGGGTGGCAGCATCTTCGGCCAGTTCGGGCGTGGCGCCATCGACCACCACCACCATCACATCGCGCAATTGCGGAAACGCGGTTTCCATCGCGCGCTCGTGCTGGCGCCAGTCGACCGACGCCAAATGAGGTCGGCGGTGTCGGTGCTCATGGCAAAGCGCTGCGTCACCACCCAGGCCGCGCCAAGCGCCAGCACCAGCGCCACCAGCAAGGTCATCCGGGTGTGGCGCAGACACAGGGCCACGATCCGGGTCATCCCCGCACCGCGCGCCATCAGTTTTCCCGCCGCATCTGCGCTTCGGGCCCTTGCGAGCCAAGAAAATAGCGCAATTTCAGCCGGATTGTGCGCTCGATGCCGTCAAAGCCAAATGCGGCTTCGTGGAATTTCGGCGGGCCGAAGCCGATTTTGGCATCGTTGGAAAAGCCGATCCCTTCCTTGGGGATGCCGAACAGCGCCTGATCGACTTTTTCGTTGCCGTTCTCGTCGAGATAGGCCTGGACTGCATAGCGACCGGCGGGCAGGCCGGTGACGGTAACCCGCGTGGTGCCGACACGCGCCGCGCTCGCGCCATGCCAGGGGCATCGTTCGGACAGGAACTGCGCTTGGGCACAAACATCGACGCGCACTTGCCCTTTGGCCACGCGGACGTTGCTGACTTCGACAACCAGCACGCCACCCGGCGCATCGGTGTTGGCCAGAGCGAGCAGCGCGGCACCGGCAAGCAGGAAACGGACCCGGCGCGTCATGGCGGTGCGCTGCCTGGCGGTGCCGCCGCCGGACCGGGGGCGGGAGACGACGCGGGCGCGGCCGATGGCGCCGCCGGGTCGTGCAACGGATCGACCGGTTCGGGGCCGGTTTGCGGCGTGGCCTTGTGCGCGTGCATCGAGGCCACTTCTGCCGCACGGTTCTGCAGCCAGGCTGAACGCAGCGTGGCATAAGGATCAACGGCACTGGCGGTCAGCGCGCGCAAGTCGTCGTCGGATTCGGCGCGCAAGTCGAGCCCGGGGATCACCGCGCCGGACACCAGGATTGGCCAGCTGTCCGACAGGCGACCCGCCACTTTGGACAGCAGGACGCCTGGAACCACCACGTCGTCGATCGGCATGCCGGTCACATCGCGCAAAGTCGTCGGGCCGAGCAGCGGCACGAACAGGTAAGGCCCGGGTTTCGCCCCGTACCACGCCAGCGTGTCGCCAAAGCCGTTGTCGCGATGCGGCAGATTGATGCGGCGCGATTTGGCGACATCGATCAGCCCGCCGATGCCGACCGTCGAATTGATCGCAAAGCGCCCCAGCGTGTGCACGGCTTTGCCGATGCGCAATTGCAGCACATAGTTCAGGAACACCGCCGGCTCGCCGATATTGCTGAAAAAATGGCGCAAGCCGGTCCGCACCGGGCGCGGCACGATATGTTTGTAACCCATTGCAGCAGGGCGATAGAACGCTTTGTCGAGCGCCTGGTTGACCCCGAACATCGCCCGGTTGATCCCCTCGAGCGGATCGCCGGGCGTGTGGTGGTGGCGCGGCCTGGCTTGCGCCGGCTCTGCTTGCGCGGGCGACGCTTGAACGGGTGAGGCGGCCGGATCGGCCAGCGGATCGGCGAGTTCGGGGCTCGCGGGCGGCGCGGGCGCGGCCGCCTCTGGCGCCGCTGCCGACGGCACCGGTTGCGCAGCCGGAGCCGCCAGCGCCAGCGCGACGGGCAACAGGAAAGGGACGCTCAAAAGCTGCCCTTGGCGGCCAGCGTGTCAAGATGCGCGGCGAGCGCGCGTGCGCCGCCTTTGGCCAGCACCGCGGCAAAATCGGAACGGCGCAAGGCGACCTGGCTGATCGCGTTGTGATAGAAAATGTCGATGATTTTCCAGCGCCCGCCGCTTTCGCGCAAGCGATAGCTGATTGCGATCGGTTCCTTGCCCGGCACGCTCAGCGTGGTGCGCACCAGCCGGTCGCTGCCGCGCACATCGACTTGCGGCGCAATCGCAAAGCGCTCGCCCGCCCAGTGGTCGAAATTGTCGGCATATTGCGCGATCGTCAGCCGCCGGAACGCGGCCAGCAGCGCGGCCTGATCCGGGGGTGCGATCGTGTTCCATTCGGGGCCGACCACCAGCCGCGTCATCAGCGGCAAGTCGAACGCGCGATCAATCGCGGGCGCAATCGTCTGCGCGCGCGACTTGGTCGTACCGCCCGCTTTCATGATGCCGATCAGACTGTCGTCGAGCGCCTGCACGGTCGCGCGTTCGGCCTCGGGTTCCGCCAAAGCCACGGGAATCGCGCCGATCTGCGGGGCGAGCAGCAGGATGGCGGCAACCAAAGCGCGCACGGCGAGGACTCCCTGGACAGCGGTGAATGCGCTACTAAGCGTGCGCCCGGGCGCTGTCCAGCGCGGCGCCTATGGCACCATACGCTTTTTACGGGCTTCTGCTTTGCGAATATCCCGATATATGGCGCACGCCGAACGCAAGCTTGAAATGGAAGTGCCATGGTGCAAAAAACATCGCCAACCAGCCAGGAGGCCCCTGCGCAACCGTTACCTGCGCAAACGCCGACGCCTGAACCGTTGACCGTGCTGCTGGCCAATCCACGCGGGTTCTGCGCCGGGGTGATCCGCGCCATCGACATCGTCGAACGCGCGCTCCAGCTCTACGGTCCGCCGGTCTATGTGCGCCATGAAATCGTCCACAACCGCCATGTGGTGGAGCGGCTGCGCGCGCTCGGCGCAATTTTCGTCGACGAACTCGATGAAATTCCGGCCGGCGCGCAGACCGTGTTCAGCGCGCACGGCGTTGCCCGCACCGTCGAACAGGAAGCGCGCAACCGCGGGCTGCCGGTGCTCGATGCGACCTGCCCGCTGGTCACCAAAGTCCATGTGCAGGGCCGCCGCTATGCCAACGAAGGCCGCACGCTGGTGCTGATCGGCCACCCCGGCCATGCCGAAGTGGAAGGCACGATGGGGCAGATCGAAGCGCCGATCCACCTGGTATCGAACGCGCGCGACGTGGCGGCACTGCCTCTGGAACTCGACGCCCCGATTGCCTATATCACCCAGACCACGCTGAGCGTCGATGATACGCGCGGCGTGATCCGCGCGCTGACCGACCGGTTCAGCAATGTGATCGGGCCCGATGTCAGTGAAATCTGCTATGCCACGCAAAATCGCCAGACCGCGGTCCGCGATCTCGCCAGCCAGAGCGATCTGCTGATCGTGGTGGGCGCCAGCAACAGCTCGAATTCCAGCCGGTTGCGCGAAATCGGCAGCGAACTGGGCGTGCCCAGCTATCTGGTCGATGATGGCGCGAGCGTCGATCCGGCCTGGCTCGACGGCGTGACCACGGTGGGCATCACCGCCGGCGCCTCCGCGCCCGAAGAACTGGTCGAAAGCGTGATTGCAGCGCTTGCAGCGCTTCGCCCGGTGACCGTACGAAAGCTTGATGGCGTTGAAGAAAATATCGAATTCGCATTGCCCGCGCCGCTGCGCCGCGCAATCCGCGCCGCCGTTTGACAGGATCACACCATGACGCTTCCACTTGCCCAAGTCGCGCGCATCGGCGCTTATGCGCTCCGCCAGCATATCAAGGGCGGCAAATATCCGCTCGTGCTGATGCTCGAGCCATTGCTGCGCTGCAATCTCGCCTGCCCCGGCTGCGGCAAGATCGACTATCCCGATCCGATCCTCAACCAGCGCATGAGCTATGAGCAATGCATGGAAGCGATCGACGAATGCGGCGCGCCGGCTGTCTCGATCGCGGGCGGCGAGCCTTTGCTCCACCGCGACATGGCGCGGATTGTCAAAGGCTATATCGAACGCAAGAAATTCGTCATCCTGTGCACCAATGCCCTGCTGCTGCGCAAAAAGATCGACGAATACCAGCCGTCGCCGTTCTTTGCCTGGTCGATCCACCTCGATGGCGACAAGCAGATGCACGATCACGCGGTCGATCAGGACGGCACCTATGAAGTCGCGATCGAAGCAATCAAGCTCGCCAAGTCGCGCGGCTTCCGTGTCCAGGTCAATTGCACCGTGTTCGACGGGGCCGAGCCCGCGCGGCTGGCGACGTTCTTCGACGCGATGAAAGCGCTCGGGGTCGAAATCACCATTTCGCCGGGCTACGCCTATGAACGCGCGGCCGATCAGGAGCATTTCTTCAACCGCGAGCGCACCAAGACGTTCTTCCGCGAGGTGTTTGCGCGCGGCAACGGCGGCAAGGCGTGGGATTTCACCAATTCGCCGCTGTTCCTCGATTTCCTCGCCGGCAACCAGACCTATGAATGCACCCCGTGGTCGATGCCGCTGCGCACGATCTTCGGCTGGCAGAAGCCTTGCTACCTGCTTGGCGAAGGCTATGTGTCGTCTTTCAAAGAGCTGATGGAAGGCACCGACTGGGAAAAGTACGGCGTCGGCAAATACGAAAAGTGCTCGAACTGCATGACCCATTGCGGGTTCGAAGGCACCGCCGCCGCCGATGCGATCCGCCATCCGCTCAAGATGTTCAATGTCGGCCGCAAAGGCGTGAAGACCGAAGGCCCGTTTGCGCCCGAGATCGATCTCAGCCAGGCGCGCCCGGCCGAAGACAGCTTTTCAACGCATGTCGAGCGCGAGCTGGCCAAGATCAAGGCGGCCAATCCCAATGCCGCCAAGCACGTGGTGCAGGCGGCCTAACGCCGCAAACGCGCGTTCCGCATCGCGCGCGGTGCGGAGCAGCGCGGGCAATTGCCCGGGCTGGCGCACGAGCGACCACAGCACCGCGCCCAGCGCCACGCCGCCATCGGCGCGCATGCCGACAAGCGCTGCAGGCGGCAGCGCATGGCCGGCGTCATCCGAAATGACCCGCGCCACCAGCCAGGGCCGGCCATGGCGCGCAGCCACGCGCCGCACCACCTGGCTTTCCATGTCGACCGCGAGCGCGCCATCGCGCCCCGCCGCCGCTTTGGCCTGAACCGACGCGATCGGCGCTTCGCTGCCGAGCACCTGACCGACACGAGCATCGGGCAAAGCTTCGCGCAAGCGCGCTATCAGCGCATCTGGCCCGTCAAGCACCACGTCGCCCGCGACCAGACCCGGCTGGAGCGCGCCGGCCAGCCCGCTCGACACGATCAGGCTGCAACCGTGGGCTGCCGCGTCAAGCGCGCGTTCGAGCCGGTCGCTGTCGCCGCCGCCCGCAATCACGGTAGCGCCGCTGGCCGCCATCAGCCGGGCCTCGCGCACCATCCCGGTGGCGATCAGCACGCTCACATCCCGAAGCCGACGTGCCGCGAGTTCGATCGTTTGAGATTGCGATAGCGCGCAAGCGCCCAGACCGGGAAATATTTGGGATAGCCGTGGTAGCGCAGATAGAACACGCGCGGAAAACCGCCACCGGTGTAGAATTCCTGGCCCCACAGCCCGTCTTCGGCCTGATGCGCCGCCAGCCACGCCACCCCGCGTTCGACCGCCGCGCTGTCGACTTCGCCCGCCGCCATCAGCCCGAGCAGCGCCCACGCGGTTTGCGATGCGGTGGACGGCGCCGGCACATGCCCGGTGCGCGCAAGGTCGTAGCTGTCGCAGCTTTCGCCCCAGCCGCCATCGGGGTTCTGGATCGCCACCAGCCAGTCGCGCGCGCGCGCCACCATCGGATCCTGGCCATCGAGCCCGGCGGCGTTGAGCGCGCACAGCACCGACCACGTGCCATAGACGTAATTGACTCCCCAGCGGCCGAACCAGCTGCCATCGGGCTCCTGCTCGCGGCGCAGCCAGTCGAGCGCGGCGGCCATGCGCGGGCTGTCGGCGCTTTCGCCCAGTTGCGCGAGCATCGACACGCAGCGCGCCGACACATCGGCGGTCGGCGGATCGAGCAGCGCCCCGTGGTCGGCAAACGGCAGGTTGTTGAGATAGTGATGCGTGTTGTCGGCGTCGAACGCGCCCCACCCGCCATCGCGCGATTGCAGCCCGACTGTCCATTCGACCCCCCGGTCGATCGGTTCGCGGTTGTGCGTGCCGGCGCGGTCCATCGCCATGACCACCACAGCGGTGTCATCGAGATCGGGGTAATGGTCGTTGTTGTATTGAAACGCCCAACCACCCGGGCGCACGCCGGGTTTCACTTCGGCCCAGTCGCCCGCCACATCGAGCACCTGGCGCGGTTTAAGCCAGTCGATGGCCGCTTCGGCGCGCTCGATCGCATCGGGCGTGCCGACTTCGAGCATGGCGTGGGCGGCGAGCGCAGTATCCCACACCGGCGAGACGCAAGGCTGGCAATAGGCCTCGTCGTCCTTGATCACCAGCAGGTTCTCGACCGACTTGCGCGCGATCGCGCGGTGCGGATGGTCTTCGGCATAGCCCAGGTAATCGAACATCATCACGCTGTTGGCCATCGCCGGGTAGATCGCGCCGAGCCCGTCTTCGCCGTTGAGGCGCTCGGTAACCCAGTGCACGCACCGATCGATCGCGCGTTTGCGCAAGCGCGCGGGCCACAGCCCGTCGCCGACCTTGAGCACGCGATCGAGCGCGTTGAAGCCCAGTGTCCACACCCATTTCGGATCGGCCGCCTTGGTCCCCGGACGCACCGGCTTGCCGGTATAGAGCTCGTCGACTTTCACGCCTTTGGCATTGCGCGCGAGCGGCCGCGCCGCGCACAGCACCAGCAGCGGCACCACCACGGTGCGCGCCCAATAGCTCATCCGCGACAGGTGGATCGGAAACCAGCGCGGCAGCAGGATCAGTTCGGGCGGCATTGTCGGCACCACCGACCACGGCCCGGCGCCGAACAGCGCAAGCTGGATACGCGTGAACACGTTGCTCGCCGCCGCGCCGCCCGCCGCAAGGATCGCCGCACGCGCGCGCGCCATATGCGGCGCATCGGGCGCATCGCCGATCATCTTGAGCGCGTAATAGGCCTTGACGCTCGCGCTCACATCGAAGCCGCCGGCGTGGTAAAGCGACCAGCCATGGTGCTCGGCGGACTGGATGCGCCGCAGATAGCGCGCGATCTTCGCTTCGAGCACGGAATCGACCGGTTCGCCGAGATAGTGCCGCAGCAGCACATATTCGGCCGGGATCGTGCAATCGGCCTCGAGCTCGAACACCCAGTGGCCATCGGATTTTTGCGCATCGGCCAGCGCCGATGTCGCGCGCGCCACCACCGCATCGACGGCCAGCAGCGGATCGGTCAAAGTTTCGGTGATCATGCGCGCCCGCTTACCGCGAATCGCCGCCGCATGCCAGACGGGCCGCGCGTTCGCCCGAGCGCAGCGCGCCTTCGATCGTCGCGGGCAGCCCGGTCTGCGTCCAGTCGCCGGCCAGGAACAGATTGCGCCAGCGGGTTTGCGCGGGCGGGCGCAGCGCATCCTGCGCCGGGGTGGCGGAAAACGTCGCGCGCTTTTCCTTGACCACCTGCCAGCGCGGCATGTCCGCCGCAAAGCCATAGGCGCGCTGGATGTCGTGCCAGAACACGGCGGCCAATTCGGCGCGATCGCGATCGACCAGCGCATCGGCGGCGCTCACCGTGACGGAAATCCGGTCGGGAAAGGCAAACAGCCATTCGGCGGTGCCGCCCACCAGCCCGAGCATCGCCGGCGCACCGGCGGGCGGGGCAATCGCGAAATGGCCGTTGACGATGGCGTGGAACGCATGCGGCGCCGAAATCCCGGGCAGCAATTCGGTCGCAACCCAGGGCGGCACCGCAAGGATCACCGCTTCGTCATCGGCGACCGGTTCGGGCCCCTGCCCCCAGTCGAGTGTGGTCACCCGATCGTCAAAGGTGCCGATCGCGCGCAGCCGCCGCCCGAGCGTGACCGGCACGTCCCGCGCCGCGAGCCACGCCAGCGCCGGATCGATAAACGCGGCCGCCAGCGTCGGCTCGGCAATCCGCGGCCGGCTGGCTTTGCCTCCGCGCAACAGCGATTCGCGCAGCACCGCCATGGT